>JAZFZN010000320.1:0-2638 GCA_036475515.1 Gammaproteobacteria bacterium | reverse complement strand
ATCGAGATCACCTGTCTGCCGAAGGACCTGCCACAGTTCATCGAGATCGATGTGTCCGAACTGACAATCGGTGACGCGATTCACCTGTCGGCGATCGTTCTTCCCGAAGGCGTGGAACTCCTGACGGTTGAAGGTATGGATCAGCCAGTTGCCTCCTGTCACCACATCAAGGTGATCGAGGAACCCGTCGAGGAAGAGGAAGAACTGGAAGCAGCCGAGGGCGAAGAAGCCGAAGAAGCCGAAGAAGCCGAAGGCGAAGCTGCCGAAGGTGGAGCAGAGGAACCCAAAGGCGAAGACAAGTCGAAAGGCTGATCTCCTTGCACAAGCACGAAAGGTTGGGCTGCTTCGTGCAGCCCAATCTTTGTTAATTTCCAGCGATGAGCAAGACCGGTATCAAACTAGTCGTGGGGCTCGGTAACCCGGGGCCGGAACACGAACGCGACAGGCACAATGTCGGATTCTGGTTTGCCGATGCCCTGTCTGGTCATGCCGGTGCGTCTTTCAAAGTCGAGAAGAAATTCTTCAGTGAAACTGCCCGCGGCACGCTCGGTGGCCGACCGCTGTTGCTGCAAAAACCGAATACCTATATGAACCGCAGTGGTCAGGCGGTGCAGTCTGTCGTTTCTTATCTGAAGATACCGTTGTCTGACATCCTGATCGTGCACGACGATCTGGATCTGCCACCGGGTACCGCACGCATCAAGCGGGGCGGTGGTCATGGGGGTCATAACGGGCTGCGTGATGTGATCCATCATCTGGGTCGGGATTTCATGCGTCTGCGACTCGGCATCGGTCATCCCGGCCGTCCCGAGGATGTGACCGACTATGTGTTGAAACGCCCTTCGGGAGATGAAAAGCGGTTGATCGACGATGCGTTGGCCGACGCACTCGCGGTGGTCCCACAGCTTCTTGAAGGCGACTTCGAAGACGCAATGCTGAAGCTACACAGCCGTGGGGTAACACCGAAGCCTTATCGCAAGAAACAAAAAAGCGATTCGACAGAAGACAAAGCCTGATGGCCATTCGCTGCGGAATCGTTGGCTTGCCCAACGTCGGCAAATCGACGCTGTTCAACGCGATGACAGCGACAGAAATACCCGCCGAAAACTATCCGTTCTGCACGATCGACCCGAACGTCGGTGTCGTCCCGGTTCCCGATCAACGGCTGGACCGGATTGCTGGCATCGTCAACCCGAAGAAAGTGCTGCCGACCACCGTTGAGTTTGTCGACATCGCCGGGCTCGTAGCGGGCGCTTCACAGGGCGAAGGGCTCGGCAACCAGTTTCTCGCACACATCAGGGAAACCGATGCGATCGCACAGGTTGTGCGTTGTTTTGAGGATGATGACGTCACGCATGTTGCCGGCAAAGTTGATCCTCTCTCCGACATCGAGACCATCCATACCGAACTGGCGCTCGCAGACCTCGAGACGGTTACCCGACACCACGAGAAAGCCGTACGTGCGGCGAAAACCGCCAACAAAGAAGCGATCGTCTATCGCGACCTGCTGGAATGCATACGGAATCACCTCGAAGAAGGTGCCCCGGTTCGTACGTTGGACCTGTCGCCGGAACAGAGACGTGCGATCCGCGAACTGCACCTGCTGACGATCAAGCCGACGATGTACATTGCGAACGTCGACGAAGGCGGTTTTTCCGACAACCCAAAGGTCGACACAGTGCGCGGGATCGCTGAAAGCGAGGGAGCCGTCGTCGTTCCCGTGTGTGCCGCCATCGAGGCGGAGATCGCGCAACTACCCGCGGCGGATCGTGATGAGTTTCTCGTCCACCTCGGACTCGAAGAGCCGGGTCTGAACCGGGTCATTCACGCCGGCTACGAACTGCTGGGTCTGTTGACATTTTTCACGGCCAACGAGAAAGAAGCGCGTGCCTGGACGATACGTGCCGGTGCGACCGCACCGCAAGCGGCCGGCGTGATCCATACCGATTTCGAAAAGGGCTTCATCCGTGCGGAAGTCGTCTCATATGACGACTATGTTGCCTTCGATGGCGAGCAGGGCGCGAAAGATGCAGGGAAATGGCGTCTCGAAGGCAAGGACTACCTCGTCGCAGAGGGCGACGTCGTGCGCGTCCGATTCAACGTCTAGCGGGCGTCTTGACAGACCCGGGGTCTATTCGCAGAATGGCGCCCCTTCCTACCCGTGGCTATGTAGCTCAGTCGGTTAGAGCACATCACTCATAATGATGGGGTCGGTGGTTCGAGTCCACCCATAGCCACCATTGAATCAAGTGCTTACATAGCCTCCCGATTTTTCAGCAATGTGATTGCCGGAGTTTTGCCGGACTTTTTTGCCGCACACCTTGTTTGCCGCGCTGATCAGGGTTGCCGATTTCGGGTGCTGAGTAGTGCGTCGTGATGCGACTGGACTTGTGTCCAAGCAGATCCTGCCGATCTTCAAAGCTAACTCCTGCGGCCCGCAATCGTCGTCCAAACGTGTGTTTGAGGTCGTGTACGCGAATACGCCTGAAACCGCCGGGACACGCAATTGCACGATCTCCTGCTCGCGCGCACCAGTATTCACCTTGAACAAAGCCATTCGTGCAAGGTGGGCGGGCAGGTGGCGAAACAGCAAGCGTTGCTCCGACCAAGAGAGCGGGTAGGGCTCTCTGGGATGGTC
>JAZFZN010000319.1:0-2444 GCA_036475515.1 Gammaproteobacteria bacterium | reverse complement strand
TGACTGCGATCCGCGCACTACAAGAACAGGGAGTACCACACGCCCACTGTGTCGTGGTCATCGAATTCTGCGAGGAAAGCGGCAGTTTCGACCTGCCCCATTACATCGAGCACCTCGGCGACAGATTGCGTACACCGAGTCTGGTCGTCTGTCTGGATGCAGAGTGTGGCAACTACGATCAGTTGTGGTCCACAACATCGCTGCGCGGCAACCTGGTCGGCACGTTGTCGGTCGACGTGCTGACCGAGGGTGTGCATTCCGGCGCAGCCAGCGGAATCGTCGCCTCGAGTTTCCGCGTGCTGCGTGCGTTGTTGTCACGCATCGAAGACGAGGCAACGGGGGAAATCCTGGTCGATGAAATACACGCGCCTATTTCCGACCAGCGTCTCGAACAAACGCGCAAGACGGCCGCTGTCCTCAAAGATACCGCCTGGACCAAATTCCCGTGGGCGAACGACATGCGTCCGATGATGGACGACGTAACCGAACTGCTTCTGAACGGGACGTTACGTCCGACGCTTTCCGTTACAGGCGCTTCCGGCATCCCGGAGATGGGCAACGCGGGTAACGTTCTCCGACCCAATACCTCGGTGAAACTTTCGTTCCGTTTGCCACCGACGTCTGACCCGGACCACGCCGCACGAGCGGTCAAACGGATGCTGGAACAGGATCCACCGTACAATGCGCGTGTTTCTTTCGAAGTCGAGTCGGCGATGGGCGGATGGACCGCACCGGAAGTTGCACCGTGGCTCCACGAATCGATGAGCAAAGGATCGAAGGCGTTTTTCGGCGCCGACGTGATGTACATGGGAACCGGCGGTTCGATTCCATTCATGGGCATGCTCGGCGAGTTTTTCCCCGACGCACAGTTCCTCGTGACCGGTGTGCTCGGTCCGCACTCGAACGCCCATGGTCCAAATGAATTCCTCGAGATCCAGACCGGCAAGAACGTCACGGCCTGTGTGGCACAGGTGCTGGGAGATCACTTCAACAGGTCTTAATAAACAGTCTGTTACGGGGTTTTCCTCGAAAAAGTCAAATCGGGCGGGTTGATTCCCTGAGACGGTCCCACTGGGCGCGGAATGCGTCGAGCGCGCGCGACGCCTGGTCGTGTGGATAGCGCTCCTGCAGTTCCGACAGTCGGATGACACCGTCCGGTTGTCCTTTTGGGAACTCGCCTTCGTCGCCGAAAACGACCCAGCCGCTGACCGGCACATCACTGGCAATTCGACGTACCGCGGCGACCCGATCGCGCAAAGCCGGCAACGGGTTGTCGAAGGTATTGCGGTGATTGCCATCGATCACCGTCCAGCGCTGCATCTGCTCACTGCCAAAAACCGCACCGTGCACTTCTTTCAGATCGACGACGAGCAAGCCTTTCGAGTTCAGCAATACGCGATCGAGTTCGATTTCCCCGCCCATGCCGTCGGGTATCACGACGTCTATCAGTGCGTCTTCGCTGATGGCATTGAACGTCCGCCGCAGACGACCTTCAGGGGAGCGTCGCCAACGCAGATAGAGCACTGCCACCACGACGAGTGCCAACGCGGCGAAGCCGGCAATCAGGTAAGAGGTCGGAAATGTGTCCATTGTGTTCTGTATGTCCGAAATCGTTTCAGCAGACGAGCGCCCGGTCAAGACTCGAGCCGTGCGCCGGGAGCATCGATCCTCGTGGTCCAGGATTCGCTGTCGACACCGAGTTCATCGAACACAGCTTGCATGGCTTGTGCCACCGCTGTCGCCCGAATCGCCGGGGACCATGCAAACACACTCGGGCCGCCACCAGACAGCGAACACCCAAGTGCACCGGCCCGTACCGCTGCCTCTTTGACGTCGAAGAAACCCGGAACCAGCCGTTCACGCTGGGGTTCGACCAGGACGTCTTCGAACGAACCGCGGATGAGCTCCGGATCGTTTTCAAAACAACCGGCGACGAACTGTGCCAACCGCGCCGATTGATGGACCGCATCGCTCAGCTTGCACATGGGATCGAGCGTCGCCCGAGCCGTTCGGGTGTCAACCTCGATCGCCGGATGCACGACCACACAACGCAAGTCCTTCGGAACGGGAACCGATGTGACGACCGGCGGAAAATCCGGGCTGACCAGGACCAGCCCGCCAAACAGAATCGGCGCCACGTTATCTGCCGTATGGGTTTCACTCGCCGCATATTCCCCTTCCAGGGCATACCGCAACAACTCGCGCCCGGGCAATGGTTGCTCCAGCAACGCGTTCGCGGCAACCAGTGACGCGACGGCGCTGGCCGAAGAACCGCCCATCCCGGCCGAGATCGGAATCCCCTTCTCCAGGCGCACCTCGAACCCGAAATCAAGACCGAGTGTGTTGCTGAGTATCAGCAAGCCGCGACCGGCAGAATTGCGTTCGGGTTCGGTTGGAAGCTGTGCGGGTGCTTCTGCGATCACGACTCCGAGCCGACTGACCCG
>JAZFZN010000318.1:0-3235 GCA_036475515.1 Gammaproteobacteria bacterium | reverse complement strand
TTCCAAAAGTTGCACAGCCACGCGGTGTCGCGATTCAGGAACACATCATGGGTCGTGGGCTCTATCATAATCTGAAGCGCATCAACGCAATCGACATGACCGGAACGATCGCGACTGAGGATACCGTGTTGCCGCTTCGGATCGAAACGAGCCGCCCCGATTTCATATCAAGGACGGTCGGTGAGAGCGTCGCGACATACGATGGCAACAACGTCCGCTATGACAACCCGAACGAGCCACGAGGATTACCACGAGAATTGGAATCAGTATTTCTTTCGGCGTTCGAGTTCGACGGACCATTGGTCGATTGGAAACGCAAGGGTCACCAGACACAGATGGTCGGTATGGAAAAACAGGGCAACGTGCTCGCGTGGAAACTGGACCTCGTCCAGAGCGACGGACCTCATTGGGAATTGCTGATCAACAGCCACACCGGGGACATCGTCAAAGCAACACTACTCGACGAGCAGGAACAACCCGCGTATTTGATCTTTCCGAGTGATTATCGGGAATCCTCCCGGATTCGATTCCCGCATCGGATCGACTATCAAACCGCTGACGGTGAACTACTCGCGAGCGAGGTCATCGATCGTGTCGACGTTCAGATGGACGAGGTCAAGCTCACCGAAGGGACGGTGACACACTGACACGACGGTCTTGTCATCCCGAGCGAACCCCGAGCGTTAGCGAGGGGCCTTAGGCGAGGGATCCTTCGCTAAGCCCTCTCACTTCGTTCGAGGCTTCGGCTCAGGATGACAAGTGCATCAATCGGACGCTGCAAAGCGCAGATCGTATTCTCCCTGGTTGGGAATCTGTCGGATCGCCTCGAGTTGTGTGGTCATGTCGGCTTCGATCTCTGCGACCAGGGCCTGGAATTCGGGATCGCCGTGCAGCGACGCCAAATTCTCGCCGCCCACATACCACCACCAGTTGGAACGCCAGCCGCCTTCGACGGCTTGGCGCAGCGCAGCGAGGGCTTTTTCCTTCTCTCCTTTGAGCGCGAACAATTCGGTGTCGACGATGTTGAGGTCGTAGCCATGTACACCCGGCGGCTGGGTCGTCTGATAATAATTGAGCGCCGTGTCGAGTAAGGTCTCCGCTCGTTCGGTGTCGCCGGCTTTCTGCAACAGCAACACCAGATTCGCCGCGTTGTTGATGTTCGTGGCGTCTACTTTCGGTGAATCCTGAAACAACCCGGGGAAACGCTGACGATACCAGTTGATCGCTGTGTTCATCTCGCCGGTTTCGAATGAAGCGTCGCGAATGATCCGCAGGAACACTTCGTCTGAACCCCAGCGGTTGAAGAGATCCGCATCGAGAGCCTTTTGCGCAGTCTCCAGCGCTGCGGCGTTTTCGCCGTGATAGACGTGCTGCAAGGCCTTGGTGGCGAGCGGCGCCGGCTCACCGGGACCGACACTCAGGGCTTTCTCGACGGCACGAGCAGCCCAGTCCGTAGCGCCCAGACTCAGGAACGTCTGGCACGCCCCAGCCCACGACTCGTAATCGGCCGGATCTGCCTCCGAGGCTTTGACGCCCCATGGATACAGGAGATCGTAACGCCCCATCCATACGTACACCTGCACGGGCCCTACATAACCGTAAACACTCGCGGGGTCGATTTCACGGATGCGCTCGTGTAACGGCAATGCTTGTTCCGGCCGCCCGGTGTGCATCAGTACCTTGCCGAGCTGGAACAGAATCTCCGTTGACAACGGATCCAGTTCACGCGCACGCTCGAGGATCGGCACTGCCTCCAGCACCCGGCCCTGCACACGCAGGTAGATCCCGAACTCCTTCAGAGCCCTGGCATTGTTTGGCGTGAGGCTCAACACGATTTCGAACTCTCTTTCTGCTGTTTCGTGGTCACCGCTCTGCCAGCTGTACTTGGCGCGCTGTACATGTGCTTCCGGAAGTTGGTCATTCAGCTCGAGAGCACGCTCGATCGCCGGCACGGCCTTGTCTTTCAGTTCTTTTTCTCCGATCGCACCGGTCAGGAACAGCTGTGTAGTGGCTGCCGCAACACCGACCCACGCCTCCGCATAGTTGGGATCCAGCTCCGCTGCTTGGTGAAAATAAGCGTCCGCTTGTCTCAGAGCAGCAAAGTTACCCCTGTCATGCTGCTGCATGCCGAGCAGGTAGAGTTCATAGGCTCGGGTGTTTTGCGTCGGCACATTCGCGAGACGTAACTGATCACCTGGCGAAAGTTGTGCGTGCAATGCCTCGGCAATGGTTTTTGCAATATCGCTTTGCACTGCAAAGACATTCGTCGCCGTCAGTTCCCGGTCGTAGGTCTTTGCCCACAGATGATTTTCGGTTGCGGTATCGATCAGCTGGGCGTTGATGCGCAACTGATCACCGGCGCGTTGCACCTGGCCTTCGAGCACCGTAGCGACACCGAGCAAGCTGCCAATTTCCAGGATACTCAGTTTCGGATCGAGGCGTTCGACCGAAGTCCGCGAAATGACTTTGAGATCGCCAAGGTTCGACAACAGCGTCAGCAGGTCATCGTGAACACCGGCTGCGAAGAACTCCGCGTTCTCCTCGGAAGCACTGCGATTGTCGAACGGCAGCACCGCAATCGACTTGTCCGGAACCGAAACTGACGCGACCGGTGTGACGTCCTCCTCAAACCACACCTTGCGCACGAGGAAGATGACCGCGATCGCCAACACGCCGATGATCATGAAATCGATCTTGCGTCCGGTGACGTGCGTGATGGACTCGCCCGGTTCAACGTCTTCGGTGCGCTTGAGACCCTCCGGCGTGATCTCGTAGGCCCAGGCAAGAATCAACGCAACCGGCAAACCGAGGATCAGAAAAGCCGCCAGCATCGTCGCGGACCACTCGGGCAACAGCAGCGCCGGGAACATCACGTCGCCGACCTGCATCAGCAGCCAACCGACGATGACGTAAATGACAGCGACCCGGAATACGTTGCGTCGCTTCAGTTCCTGAATGAATGAACCGGACATGGATGCCCCCCGAATCGAAGGATAGCAAGAACGTAGGCGAAGGATCAGATTCTTCACCCGCTAGCGCGGGTTCAGAATGACGGGGTTCGATGCAGTCTCAGAATGATATTCATCAGTCGCTTTGCGCGAACCGCAGGTCGTATTCTCCCTGGTTGGGAATCTGTCGGATCGCCTCGAGTTGCGTCGCCATGTCGGCTTCTATCTCTGCGACCAGGGTCTGGAATTCGGGATCGTCGTGCAGCGACGCCAAATTCTCGCCGCCC
>JAZFZN010000317.1:0-7407 GCA_036475515.1 Gammaproteobacteria bacterium | reverse complement strand
CAACACCTCGAAACCGAGCGCACCGCTTCCGGCAAACAGATCGAGACAACGGGCACCTTCTGTCGACGACCTCAGCCAGTTGAACAGGGTTTCTCGAACCCGATCCGGTGACGGACGGATGGTTTCGTTGTCGGGAAATGTCAGGCGCCGGCTGCGCCACTGCCCGCCGATGATCCTGAACAGGTTTTGTTTTCTATTCCGGCGCATAGAGATAGCATACCGCGCCGATGCCTACGAAAGAGAAAGCCAAACCCGAAAGCCGTCCTGGTTTCGTCAACAGGTTGCGCGCACGCATCAATCGTGGTGATTCATGGTTGACTCGTGACGTCAAAGACCTGATCCCACGCGGAAAGATCGACGAAGCCACGCTCGACGAACTCGAGACACGTCTGCTGATGGCCGACGTTGGTGTCGATACGACCGAAGCGTTGCTCGGCGGGTTACGCAAACGAGTCTCGAGGAAAGAACTCAACGATGTCGGCGCCCTCGCAGCAGCGTTGAAAGACGCAGTCACCGAAACACTCGCACCTTGCGAGAAAGGCTTCGAGATCGGTACACAAAAGCCGTTCGTCATTCTGGTCGTCGGAGTCAACGGGGCCGGCAAGACGACGACGATTGGCAAACTGGCAAAGCGGTTTCAAACTGAAGGCACGTCGGTCATGCTGGCTGCGGGCGACACTTTCCGTGCCGCAGCGATCGAGCAACTGACCGTCTGGGGCGAACGCAACGGGGTACCGGTGATCGCACAACAAACCGGGGCCGACGCTGCAGCGGTCGTCTTCGATGCACATCAGGCCGCACGTGCACGTGGCGTCGATGTATTGATCGCCGACACCGCCGGCCGGCTGCACACGCAAGGCAATCTGATGGACGAGTTGAAGAAAGTAAGGCGTGTTCTCAGCAGGCTCGACGAACACGCACCCCACGAAGTGCTGTTGGTACTTGATGCGAGCATCGGACAAAACGCACTTGCACAGGCGCAACAGTTTCACGAGGCCGTCGGCGTCAGCGGGCTGGCGATAACAAAGCTCGACGGCACCGCGAAAGGCGGGATACTGCTCGCTATCGCGTCGCAACTCGGTTTGCCGGTCCGCTTTATCGGTGTCGGTGAGCAGGCCGAAGACCTCGACGTGTTTGTCGCCGAAGAATTTGCCGATGCGTTGGTGGGTCGGCCGGAAGCAACCACGTCATGATACGTTTCGAACAGGTCAGCAAACGCTACCCGCGCGGGCAGGAAGCGCTCAGCAATCTGAGTTTTCATGTCACACCCGGCGAAATGGTTTTCCTGACCGGGCACTCCGGTGCCGGCAAGAGCACATTACTCAAACTCATTGCCTTGCTGGAGCGTCCGACGCGCGGCCGTGTAATCGTCAACGGTCAGAACACGAAGAGACTCAACAGACGCCGCATTCCGAGATTCCGGAGAAACATCGGAATCGTTTTCCAGAACCACAAGTTGCTGAACGACCGCTCCGTCTACGAAAACGTCGCGTTGCCGTTGATCATCGACGGTATTGGAAGAAAAGAAACCGGTCGTCGCGTACGGGCCGCGCTGGATCAGGTCGGACTCCTCGGCAAGGAGAACCGCGTACCGATGGAGTTATCGATCGGGCAACAACAACGCGTTGGCATCGCGCGCGCAGTCGTGTCCAAGCCTGCCTTGCTGATCGCTGACGAACCAACCGGAAACCTCGATCCCGATCTTTCGGTCGAAGTGATGCGACTTTTTGCACGGTTCAACGACGTCGGTGTCACCGTGGTTATTGCAAGTCACGACCTTTCCCTGGTCCACCAGCTCGGCCGGCGTGTGCTGACTCTGGAAGAAGGCCGGCTGGCGCAGCCGGAAAACACCGATGGCCCGTAAGCCGGACCGGAAACGCGAACAGAAACGCCCCTTCGCCCAGAGGCTGCGCATCTGGACCTCGCGTCACGTACAGAACTGTGTCGGTGCACTCGGCAGATTGTGGCGCCAGCCGTTTTCGAACGGTATGACAATCATCGTTATAGGGATTGCGCTGGCGCTGCCGGCCGCACTGCACCTGATGGTCAAGAACGGCAGCGCTCTCGGTGGTCGGTGGGAAAGCGTCGTTGATATTTCGGTCTATCTGAAACAGGGCGTATCCGAACAGGACGCGATGCGCATTGCCGACTCGATACTGCAAAAGCAGGAGGTCACAGAAGTTGAATTGATTCCGGCGGACCAGGCCCTGGAAAACTTTCGGCGGGCTTCGGGGTTTGGGGCGGCTCTTGATGCCTTGTCGGACAACCCGCTACCGCATGCGATCGTCGTACGACCCGATCCCGAATATGCATCGCCTGAAGCCGTTATCGATCTCGGGACGGCATTGCAGGAAATTCCCGAGGCGGACATCGTTCAACAGGACACGGAGTGGGTTGAACGCTTTCACGCAATTCTTGATGTCGTTCGACGCGGCGTACTCGTCGCCGCCGTGTTGCTTGCACTCGCAGTTCTGATCATCGTCGGTAACACGATACGTCTGGACATCGAAAATCGCCGCGAAGAAATCGAGGTGACCAAACTGGTCGGTGCGACCGACGGGTTCATTCGCCGGCCATTTCTCTACAGTGGTTTCTGGTATGGCCTGTCAGGTGCCCTGGTCGCCGTTCTCCTCGTGCTCGCGTCCTTGTGGCTGCTCGCCGGTCCGGTCGGCCGTCTGGCCGGATTTTACGGCAGCGACTTTGAGCTCGAAGGGCTCGGGCCGCGGGCCTATGCGGTTTTGCTGGTCGGAGGGGCCTTTCTCGGCTGGTTCGGCTCGTGGGTTGCTGCGGCGCGCCATCTGAGGCGTATCGAGCCCACATGATTCGCTAATACACTGTTTTTTATTGGTTTATTTTTTTCCGCGCTGCGGAACTCAGTAATTGTTTAGCACTCTAACCATACGAGTGCTAAAATTGCTGTCCGCAAAGGGGGACAACTTTGACACAGGCTCTTGCGATCAGAAACACAGACTTGATTCCGAGCCCGATCGGGAGTCTGGAGACCTATATCCAGACCATCGGGCAGATTCCCGTGCTGTCGCGCGAGGACGAGTGCGCGCTCGCAGATCGTTTCCGTAAAGAAGGCGATCTCGAGGCCGCGCGTTCGCTGGTTTTGTCGAACCTGCGTTTCGTCGTGCACGTAGCGCGTGGCTACTCCGGTTACGGTCTGAACCTCGGCGACCTGATCCAGGAAGGCAACATCGGTCTGATGAAGGCCGTCAAACGTTTCGACCCGTCGGTTGGCGTGCGGCTCGTCAGTTTTGCAGTCCACTGGATCCGTGCCGAGATCCACGAGTTCGTTCTGCGCAACTGGCGCGTTGTAAAAGTCGCGACCACGAAAGCCCAACGCAAACTGTTCTTCAATCTGCGCAAGTCGAAGAAACGGCTCGGCTGGCTTTCGAGCGAGGAAACCAAGGCAGTTGCTGCAGATCTCGGTGTCAGCACAAAAGACGTGGTCGAGATGGAGCAACGTCTCGCCGCGCGCGACGCGTCCTTCGATCCCGCGCCATCCGACGATGAAGAAAACAGTTACTCGCCGGCTTTGTACCTCCGTAGTCCGGAAACCGATCCGGCCACCGCGGTAGAGAGCGATGAATGGGACAAAGACTCGAGCGCCCGCCTCACCGTGGCACTCGAAGAGCTCGACGACCGGAGCCGTGACATCATCGCGCGGCGCTGGCTGGTCGAATCCGAGGACAAAGCGACACTGCGTGATCTCGGTGCCGAGTACGGCGTCTCAGCGGAGCGCATCCGGCAGATCGAGAACAACGCAATAAAGAAGCTTCGCGGCATCGTCGCGGAGTAGGCCTGAACCTCCACAAAGTCCGCAGTTCATACCCCATAGTCTCTTAAGTCTCAGCGGGTCTGCCCGAGGGTGCAGCTCGCTAGCATTTCAGGAGGCTTCGTAGTGCGTGATTTGGACAAGGTGGGGTAAGCATCCACGGCTGTGGAGACCATGGGGCATGCAACTGCGAACCCTGAAGGTGGGCTCAGAACGTCGTCCTTGACGGTCACACCCAGGCTTTCTAAGCTTTCACAAAGAACAAACGCGCTGCTCTGTGGTCGACGCAGGTCAGACGGCGTAACACTCCCTTAAACAAAAGGAACGACCATGGCCGTTGCACGAGTCAGCGAGGTCATCGCCTCATCACCGAAGAGTTTTGAAGACGCGGTTCAAAAAGGGATCGACCGGGCCACAAGGACGCTGAAAAACGTAATGGGCGCCTGGGTCGAAAGTCAGAAAGTCGTCATCGAGAACGACGAGATCACCGAGTACCGGGTAATCCTGAAAGTCACATTCGTACTGAACACCTGACAGGAGAACAACAATGTCTGTTGCACGTTGTACCGAGATCATCGCGTCGTCAGAGAAGAGTTTCGAAGACGCCGTCAAAATAGGCATCGAGCGCGCCACGAAGACGTTGAAGAACGTCAAAGGAGCCTGGGTTGAGGGTCAGAAAGTCGTCGTCTCGAAAGACAAGATCAGCGAATACCGCGTCGACTTGAAAGTGACATTCGTACTCGACGACTGATTACTATTCACCGAGCTGCTCTGACAAATCCGCCATGTATTCGCGGATCGTCTTATCGTAGCCGACGAAATATCGAAATACGAAGCGGAAGAACGGATTGTAGATTTCGCCGTCCTCGGTGATCGTCAGACGTGAACCTGTGCCGGCGGGATCCAGATCGATGGCCCAGGTCCCGCCGAAGGGAAGATTCTCTTGCGCGATACGAATTTTCTGGCGGTACGGCTCGTCTTCTGTGAGTTCAAAGACCATCGACTGTCCGTCGACATAGAACTCCTTCCAACGCAGGCTCTGACCAGGAGCACCGGGCAGGCGTTCGACCCGCGATAAGTACCCGTACCACGGCACACGCGCTTCCGGTTCTGAAATCAGCTCCCAGACTTCATCAACGGGAGCATCGAATTCCTCTATTACAGTCGCTGCATGGCGTTCCGGCAGGAACATTCCCCAGACAGTCGGAATCAGGATCATCAACAGAATCGCGGCGACAACTACACCGACGATTTTCAAGAGCAGGTTCATGCCGACAATGTAACGCGGCCGGAGACCAGATCAAAGTTCATCGAGAGAAACCGGCGGGGTGGTGGCCCGCTGGTAGCCCCGTGGCCTGATCGCAACCGTGTTTGTCACAGATGTACTCAAGGTGCCGTCCTTCAGGTAAAAACCGTACTCGAACTTAGGGGTGGCTCTGCCACGGTTTTCGAGTTCGCTGGCAATGGCCCGATGACGTTCCTCGTCGAGCGAGAACCTGAGTTCGAGGTCGGTTGAGCCACCATGATGGAAGTCGATCGACATAGCCCGCGTCCAGATTGAATACCCGGGAAAAGCACGTGCACATGCCATCGCCGGGATCGGATCCGCGAGCGCAGCCTGGAAGCCACCGAACATGACGCCACCCGGATTCTGGGACAAGGCATTCAGCGGCAACAACACGCGTATCCGGCTCCAGTCCCCCGAGATTTCGAGAACTTTGATCCGCATCAGGAAGAACGGTGGATACAGCTCAATACGGCGTTTGTCTGACACCCACTTCGAATGAGCGAAGTAGTTCAGGATGCGTACGTTCAGAGGAACCCTGGCCAACAGTGCCGGTCTCCGGGATAAGATCGGACGGGCATTATAGCCGCCAGCGGGTCTCTGCTTGCATGGAATGCCTCGGCATCGTAGGGTGTGGGAAAGACAAACAGAGTCTCCACATGCGGCCGATCGACGTCTGGCTCAATGAATATGCTGTCAGTCATCAGCACCCGACAAACAAGCTGATTCACTGGATTTGCGTGCCGGCAATCGTCGTCAGTCTGGTCGGTGTGTTGTGGTGGCTGCGGGTTCCGACGGTTTTCAGTGAGATCTCGCCGATTCTGAACTGGGGCACCGTATTCCTGATGGCTGCAATCGTGTATTACTTCGTGCTTTCTGTGCCGCTCGCCATAGGTATGGTGCTGATCATCGCGGCTGTGATTGGAATCGTGTCCTGGCTCTCCGGATTCGAGACACCGTTGTGGCAGATATCGCTGGCGATCTTTGTGATAGCGTGGATCGGACAGTTCGTCGGACACATGATCGAAGGCAAACGACCGTCTTTCTTCAAGGATCTTCAGTTTCTGATGATCGGTCCGGCGTGGTTGCTCGCGTCGTTGTACCGCAAGCTACGCATCCCGTACTAAAAACTGGGGTCAGAGAGTAGTTTTTAACTCCCTGATTCTTCTCAACAAAAGCTGACACAAAAACCCGCCGAGACGACGGGTTTTTCTTTTTTGCGGTTGGGATTGAAGAATCAAGGAGTTAAAAACTACTCTCTGACCCCAGTTTTTTAACCGGCTTCCCAGGCCTTCCGAAACGCATCGACGATCGCGCCGACAATGCTTTCATCGGTCAGTATCTCGAACAAACCGGTCATCACAAACTGAATTCCGATTCCGACGAGTAGAAAGCCCATTACTTTCGTCAGCGCGTCCATCCCATTCACACCGAGGAACTCGATGACGCGCGAAGAAGATCGCAGGACCAACCAAGCGATGAAGGCCACCACTGCAATACCGATCACAATCGCGAAGTATTCCCCGGGACCCTGGGCGTGCGTCGCCATTCCGATCGTCACCGCAATCGAGCCGGGACCGCTCAGCAAAGGCATCGCGATTGGTGTGAACGCAATGTCGACCATCGACATCGCTTCCTGCTGACTCTTTTCCGAAACCCGGGACTCGGGCTCGGGTTGCAGCATGGCAAATCCGATCTTCGCGATGAGCACCCCACCCGCCATTCTGAGCACCGGTGTCGTGATTCCGAAAAGCTGCAGGATCAAGGCACCGGCAAGCAAAGCGACAACCAGGATGGCGAACATATAGATCGCTGCCTTCCGAGCCTGTTGGTTGCGTTGTTCAGGCGTGAACTGGCGTGAAGCTGCTGCAAACACGGGCGCCGCAGAGAACGGATTGGCAATCGGAAGCAACGCGCCGAATGTTGCTACGATCAGGCCACCCCACTGTGCAATCGTGTCCACTCTGCAACTATCTATCGTATACCGGCAGCGTTGAGGAGATTTACCGGTGAATACTGGTCGGTGAGCACACGCGCGTTCATCTCATAACGGCGCGGTTTGGTGGCTTTTCTTGCAATGCGAACGAGATTGATACCGTACGGCTCGACATCGTAGGGGAAGTTCTTTGCCACATCCACGAGTTCGCTCTTCTCTGGCTGCGGACCGGAAGCTGTCAGCACGACACGATTGCCCATGCGTTCGATGAGGTTGAAGAACCAGGGGAACGCCGCGGCGTAGGTGGCCGTTTCGTGTTTGTAAAGCCCGCTGGTCGAGAACGTATTCGCGGTGAGAACCCCGTCGTCCGTAAGAAGCTGCTTCACTTCTTGGAAGAATTCTTTT
>JAZFZN010000316.1:0-4922 GCA_036475515.1 Gammaproteobacteria bacterium | reverse complement strand
GATGTTTGCGTGAATTTCGACACCGGTAAACAACTGGCCAACCGGTGTCGGACGCAGGTCATTGAGACCGGGCGAACTGGTACCGACCAGAACGATCGCATCGGAAAGGACACCGGCGTCTGCACTTCCATTGAGCACATCGGTAGCCGACACGTAGGGGAAGCTGTAATGACCACCACGATACGGTACGAGCGCCGTGACCTTTTCATCGACCGGGATTTGGTAGCCGCCAAGACGCAGCCACTCCAGATCGAGTCCATCCTTTGGACCGTCATCGCCGTGATAGAACTCGAACCCGAGTTCCGGTTCACCGAGCGCAACACGCGTCAACGCCAGCGCAAATGATTCATACAAGGCATCATCGTAGCGGCGCAACACGGCGACACGGCGGACTACACCATTGCTGTCGAACGTATCGTTCTCGATGAAACCGCCGGCCGTTGCCGCGGAAGCCAGTGCCGGGAGAATTCCGGTATACCCATCCGGTTCATCGAAAGAAATATGGGTGTTGTGTTGCCCGGGTTTCAGAAGCGGTTGCGGCAGAATCCCGAGTACAACCGGCTCGTCTTCTGCAAGCCTGCTGCGAAACACGTAACCGAGTACCGTGGGCCGGTCGCGCAGGCTTTCGGCAAAAATCCGGTCTTGATCGAGCTCGAACCGCATCCGCTCGAGCTCGTCGGAGAATCCACTCTCACGGGCCGCCGGGCTTTCGGCGAGCTGGTCGAGCAAGCTCAGTTCCGCACTGCGATCGGCCTCGGCGAACAGGATGTCGAAACCAAGGGCACGGATCTGGTAAGTCTCGAACAGGCGGTCCGTCAGCTCCGCGAGCCGGCCGCGGGGCCACGGCCACTGCCCCTCCGTGGCCAGACTGCGTTCGTCGATGTCGACGACGACGACCTGAGAGTCAATGGTCTCGGGCATGGTCAACCGCAGACGGGCGTCGTAGGCAAGATTCTCGAGCCGGCCCAGAAACGGCCAGTTCAGGTACCCTGCCGTGTACGCAACAAACGGGAGCAGCACAGCCAGCGTAATGCCGATCCGGATCGACAGTCGCGTATTCACGACACAGGAACCCCTTCAAATTACTGCAGATCAGGTTGATAATTGGTTGATCTGCCGGACAATTGGCGCTCTGGGGAGTCTAACTTAAATCACCGTCGCGCCTGCGAGACGATGATCACAAATCGGATTCCGGATCGGATATAGAATCGTCCTGGCTGAGGGACCGTCGCTATGGATTTCGCTGCACAATTCGACGACTTGCGCCAACTCTCCGGCGAGGAACTCGCCGAACGCGCGTCTCGCGTGCTACCGCCATGGATCAGCCTCGGTCTGGTGGTCGTGCTGGCGTGGCAACTGGCCGGATTGACGTGGTTCATCGTGCCCAGTAGCGAACCGGGGGGTCTGCCGACTGCACTGTCGGGCACCCCGGTTCGGCACGGTGGTCAAAGTTACAACGTCGAAAGAATCGTTGACGCGCATATCTTTGATGACGCGGCGATGGAGCCGGTTGTCAACGATGGACCGCAGGAACAGGTCGCGGAAACGAAACTGAATCTTGAATTGACAGGACTTGTACGTTCGGACGACCTTTCCCAGTACGCGTTTGCGATCATTTCAGCAGGCGGGGAAGAAAAAGCCTACTGGATCGGCGATGCACTTCCGGGCCAGGGCACGCCCACAATGAGTGCGATCCGGAACGACAACGTATTGATCGAACGCGCCGGTGGTTACGAGCAGTTGACGATGAAAGAGACTGAATCGACGCGCACCGCGAGATCCTCGCTGCCGTCAGCGACTCCTTCGTCGCTTCGACAACTGCGCAACGAACTGACGCGGAACCCGGCGAGTTTCACCGACATCGTCCGTCCACAACAGGTCTTTCAAAACGGGCAACTGGTCGGCTATCGTGTCTATCCGGGACGCGAGCGCCAGAAGTTCGTCGAACTCGGGCTGAAACCCGGTGATCTGGTCACGGCCATCAACGGACAGACGCTGGACGACGCGACCAGAAGCGCCCAGGTGTTTCGCGACCTTGCCACCGCAACCCAAATCGACGTGACCGTCGAACGCAATGGACAACCGGAAGTCGTATCGATCCAGTTGGATCAGTAGGAACCCAATGCAAGTACATCTCAGGATGGGAAAAACGCGTCGAACGACAAGCTCGCTGCTGGCGTTGATCGCCACCTGCGTCACGGCAATCGCATTCGCCCAGGAAACAGGGATGCTGCGTCCGAACTTCGTCGACCAGGATCTGATGGTCTTGATCGATGCCGTCAGCGCGGCGACGGGTCGCAACATCATCGTCGACCCACGTGTGAAAGGCACGATCACATTGAAGGCCAACACCGACATGACGCCGGAAGAGTTCTGGGCGACGTTTCTCGCGATTCTTCAGGTCAATGAATTCGCGGCGGTGAAATCCGGCCCAGTCTGGAAAATCGTCCCGTCTGCGGTATCCAGACAACAACCCAGCGAACCGTCGGCACGCAGCGTACCGGCCGATGAACTCACGACCCAGGTCATTGAAGTCCTGAACGTCCAGGCCGGTTCACTGATCGGCGCTTTGCGTCCCCTCGTTGCCCAGTACGGACACATGCAGTGGATCCAGGGCACCAACATGATCGTCGTCGTCGATCGCGCGGCAAATGTCGCCCGGATTGCGGAAATCGTCCGCAAGATCGATCGCGATTCCGATCAGGCCATCGAACACATCCAGCTCCACCACGCCAGCGCCGGCGAAATCGTGCGTGTACTCACGGCCTTGAATCAGGCTGCCGCAGCGAGCGCCGCGGCAACGGGCACGGCGGCAGCGGGTGGCAATCTGATGGCCGCCGACGATCGCACCAATGCGATTCTGCTGTCCGGCGATCCCGGCTATCGCCTGCAAATGCGCACGCTGATCGCAGCGCTTGACACGCCACTGGAAGGTGGCGGCAATACGCGTGTGCGCTACCTGCACTTTGCGAACGCCGAAGAGATGGCCGAACGTCTGCAATTGATGGTCCACGAAGCACAACAACAAGTTACTGGGGGTCAGCAGGGACAATCGGTGCAGCGGGCACGTCTGGAGCGCACGAACATCTGGTCCGACCCGCAGACGAACGCACTGATTGTGACGGCGCCACCGAAGACGATGACCGAATTGATGGCCGTGATCGACAAGCTCGATATCCGCCGTGCACAGGTCAGTGTGCGCGCAATCATCGCCGACGTCACCGAAGACAGTTCAATAGATCTCGGCATCAACTGGTTTTTGAATGCGGCCGAGAGCACCCCGGGGGGCGTGGGTATCCAGAACTTCCCGAACCCCAACATCTCGAATATCATCGCCGGGATCATTGCCGGTGAGGAAGGTGGCGACATTCCCATCACTCCGGCGGCGGTTGGGGATGGTTTGTCGTTTGCAGTGGGCAGGATCAGGGATAGCGGCACCAGTTACGCGATACTCCTGCGTGCGCTTTCCGGCGATGCGAATACCAATATCCTCGGAACACCCGAGATCACGACGCTGGACAACGAAGAAGCCGAAATCAGTGTCGGACAGAACGTGCCGTTCATCACCGGCCAGTTTACGAGTACCGGTGCCGGGGACGGTGCAACGAATCCGTTTCAGACCATCCAGAGAGAGGACGTCGGCACAAAACTGAAAATCACGCCGCAGATCAGTGAAGGCAATACCGTCATCATGGACATCGAACTAGAAGTCTCCAGTATCGCAGCAGCATCGCTTGTCACTTCGGACGTGGTCACGAACAAACGTACGATCAAGAACTCAGTCATCGTCGAAGACGGCGGCATCATCGTGCTCGGTGGTCTGATCGACGACCAGTTGGTCGAGGAGGAGCAACGTGTTCCGGGACTCGGCAGGATTCCTATCATCGGCAATTTGTTCCGATCGCGTGAAACGTCCCACGTCAAACGCAATCTGATGGCGTTCATTGAAGTACGTATTCTTCGAGACGCCGCGACGGCAGTCATCCAGACGAGTGAGAAGTACAACTATATGCGCAATCTGCAGCTACAGCAGCCAGAGAAGATTCAGTTGATGCCGACGCGAAAACGACCGACGCTGGTGCCCTTCGACGATCTGCCTGGTTCACCGAACCCGATGGAACCACGTCGCAACTCGCAGTTGACTGATGGTAGCGACGATTAATTCCGACACGGTGGCCCCGACATCACCAGAGTCAGGGGCTCGCAGACTGTCTTTTGCTTTTGCAAAACGGCATGGTGTACTGATTCTCGACGTTGAAGATGGCCGCGCCCGCATCGCCTGTCGCAGCGACCTGAGTCCCCACAGCCTTGCCGAAGTACGCCGCTATGCACGCATGCCGTTGAAACTCAAACGTGTCGACGATGAAACCTTCGACGGCTTGTTGCGTGAGGCTTATGAAGACAGTTCGGAATCGGCGATGCGGATGGAAGGCTTCGATGAGGAGGCCGACCTGAATCTCGTTGCACAAGCCCTTCCCGAACCGGCTGACCTGCTCGAAAGCGACGACGATGCACCGATCATCCGGCTGATCAACGCCGTGCTGACCGAAGCGATAAAACAGAACGCGTCCGACATTCACATCGAACCATTCGAGAACCGGCTCGTGATCCGTTTTCGAGTCGATGGTGTGTTGCGTGAAGTCCTGCAGAACCGCCGCGCGGTCGCGCCGCTGATCGTTTCGCGCATCAAAGTCATGTCGAAACTCGACATCGCCGAGAAACGTCTGCCACAGGATGGCCGGATCTCGGTGCGCATTGCCGGACGTGCGGTCGACGTCCGCGTATCGACACTACCGTCCGGTCACGGCGAGCGCGTTGTGATGCGTCTTCTCGACAAACAAGCCGGTCGACTCGACCTCGAGTCGCTCGGCATGGATCCGGAGACCAGCGATACCGTCGATGCACTGATCCACAAACCTCAT
>JAZFZN010000315.1:0-3656 GCA_036475515.1 Gammaproteobacteria bacterium | reverse complement strand
GACGGGTTGTTTCCGCACCAGCGTTCTGCAGGCAGTCCGGAAGGCATCGAGGAAGAACGCCGGCTGTGCTATGTCGGCATGACTCGGGCGATGAAGCAGTTGTACATCTCCCATGCGGAACAACGTCGTCTGCACGGCGTCGACAACTACGCGGTGCCGTCGCGGTTCATTGGCGAGATTCCGAGCGAACTGATCGAGGAGATCCGGCCGCACCTGCAGATCCGCAGACCCGTTGCCGTGTCACGTCCACGCGTGCGACCGTCGGCGCCGTCGTCCGGGATGAGGCTCGGACAACGGGTGCGGCACACGAAATTCGGCGAAGGCCTGATCCTGAGCCACGAAGGCCAGGGCGCACACGCCAGGGTGCAGGTCAATTTCGAACGTGCCGGGACGAAATGGCTGGTGCTGGCCTACGCGAACCTCGAAGAGTTGTGATTTCTGCTCTTGGTTCGGAAACCACGTTGAGTTAAGGTTCGCTCGTCCTGCAGGACGGCAGGCCGCACGGAATCAGCGTTGCGGGCCAAAGAACAATGAAAATCATCATTCTCGGAGCCGGTCAGGTGGGTTCGACCGCGGCGCATAACCTCGCCCGCGAAGAATCCAACGAAGTCACCGTCGTCGATCGCTCCAGCGACGTCCTCAGAGAACTGCAGGACCGCCTCGACATCCGGACCGTGCGGGGCGAAGCCTCTTATCCGAATGTACTGGCGCGCGCCGGTGCAGACGACGCCGACATGATCATCGCACTGACCAACCGCGACGAGACCAACATGATCGCCTGTCAGGTCGCCTATTCGTTGTTTCACACGCCGACCAAGATTGCGCGTGTCCGTGCAGCCGAGTACATCCGGCACCGCAAACTGTTCTCGCAGGAAGCGCTGCCAATCGACGTCCTGATCAGCCCGGAACAGCTCGTCACCGAATATATCGAACGTCTGATCCAGTACCCGGGCGCACTACAGGTGCTGGATTTCGCCGATGGCCAGGTGCGACTCGTCGGTACCCGTGCACGGGAAGACGGTTTGCTGGTCGGTCAGGAAATCAGCACCCTGAAGGAACACATCCCGAACACCGAGGCGCGTGTCGCTGCGATCTATCGAGGTGGTCGCAGTGTGCAACCGGAAGGCGATACCGTCATACAGGCAGATGATGAAATCTTTTTCATCGCGGCGCGCAAGGACATCCGCGTCGTCATGAGCGAGATGCGCAAGCTCGAAAGTCCCGTACGTCGCGTGATCATCGCCGGGGGTGGCAACATCGGGTTGCGTCTGGCCAAGTCACTGGAGCGCACGAACCAGGTCAAGCTAATCGAGCACGAGCGCGAACGCGCGCGCGACATTTCAGAACGTCTCGACAAAACCATCGTGTTGTCTGGTGATGCAGCCGACCGCGATCTGCTGCTCGAGGAAAACATCGAACATACAGATGTGTTTTGTTCGGTCACGAATTCGGAAGAAGCCAACATTTTGTCGGCGATGCTCGCGAAACGGCTCGGTGCACACAAATCGATGGCTCTGATCAACCGACCGTCATATGCGAATCTCGTCGAGACCGTCGAACCGCGTCTGATCGACATAGCAATCTCGCCACAACAGATCACACTGGGGTCGCTGCTGGCGCATGTACGCAAGGGCGATGTGATCCGCGTGCATTCCCTGCGTGGCGGTGCGGCAGAGGCCATCGAAGCCGTTGCCCACGGCACACCCGAAACCTCGGCGGTGGTCGGACGTGCGATCGAAGACATCGCGTTGCCAGCGGGAACCACCATCGGCACCGTCGTGCGTGGCGATGAAGTGATCATGGGACACCACGACATCGTCGTCGAAGCCGACGATCATGTGATTATGTTCGTGACCGACCGCAAGTACATCAGCGAGGTCGAAAAGCTGTTCCAGGTCGGGGTCACCTTTGTCTGAGTTCAACCCGGACCAGACCGCATGATGTTCCGTGCAGTACAACGCATTCTCGGCATGTTGTTGATGCTGTTCAGCGTCACGATGCTGCCACCGATCGGTGTCGCCTGGATTTATGGCGATACAACTGTGATCGAGTTTGCGACCGGGTTCGGGTTCACGTTTGCCGCCGGCGCGTTGTTGTGGTTCCCGGTCCGGAAAGCACGCCAGGAACTCCGGTTGCGGGACGGTTTCGTGATCGTCGCTATGTTCTGGGTCGTGCTGGGCGTGTTCGGTGCGGCGCCACTGGTGATTTCCGAAGAGCTGAACCTCTCGCTTACCGACGCGGTGTTCGAATCGATGTCCGGTCTGACGACAACCGGTGCAACGATATTGGCCGGCCTCGACGGCCTGCCGAAATCCATCCTCTACTATCGCCAGCAACTGCAATGGCTCGGTGGCATGGGCATCATCGTGCTGGCCGTGGCCGTCCTGCCGATGCTCGGTGTCGGTGGCATGCAGTTGTACCGGGCCGAAACTCCTGGTCCGGTCAAGGACACCAAACTGACCCCACGCATCACCGAGACCGCCAAGGCGCTCTGGTACATCTATGTGGGTATCACGATCATGTGCTGCGTGGCGTACTGGATTGCGGGGATGACTTTCTTCGATGCCCTGTCACACAGTTTTTCGACGGTCGCGATCGGTGGATTCTCGACACACGACGCGAGCATCGGACACTTCGACAACCACGCAATCGAGCTGATTGCAGTTTTTTTCATGTTTGTCGCCGGCATCAACTTCTCCCTGCATTTCATAGCCTGGCGCAACGGCAGACTCGTTTACTACTTCACCGATCCGGAGTGCCGTGCGTACTTCAACACGCTCGTCATACTGAGTGCGATCGTCATCATTTATCTGATTTATTCAGATACCTACGACGACGTCAGCGAAGCGGTTGTGGATGGCCTGTTTCAGGCGGTGTCTATCGGTACGACGACCGGTTACACCACCGTCGGCTACCACCTGTGGCCCGGCGCGATACCGGTGACACTGATATTCGCGAGCTTCATCGGCGGCAGCGCCGGGTCGACGGCCGGTGGCATGAAGGTGATGCGCTGGCTGCTGATCTACAAGCAGGGCGTACGCGAGGTGATACGCCTCGTGCATCCGAGTGCGGAGATCCCGGTCAAAATCGGCAACCGCGCCGTACCGCAGCGCGTCATCGAATCGGTGTGGGGATTTTTTGCGATTTACATTGTCGTATTTGGAATAATGATGTTATTGCTGATGGCGACGGGTCTCGATCAGGTCACGGCATTTGCGGCCGTCGCGGCCTGTCTGAACAACCTCGGTCCGGGACTCGGCGAGGTCGCATCGAACTTCGCGTCGATCAACGATGTGGCGAAATGGATCGGGATGGCTGCGATGTTGCTCGGACGGCTCGAGATCTTTACCTTGCTCGTGCTGCTGACACCGACGTTCTGGCAGAGATAGGCGAATGATGACATTTGATACAAGTCGGTTGGTGGTAGTGCTGGTGTCGTCCGCACTGCTTGCTATGGCCTGCTCCACCCAGGACCCGGAAACCGGACAGTCGGAAACGGAACCGGGGGAGGTGGTGAATCCGGGTGCGATGACATTGGCGGAGCTCGACCGGCTGATCCGGCGTGTCGATGCGGGCGCCACACGTCAAAACAATGTCTGGCATCTGAGCTATGAAGAGACGCCATTGTTTGTCGTGACCGACGAGCATCACGACCG
>JAZFZN010000314.1:0-5282 GCA_036475515.1 Gammaproteobacteria bacterium | reverse complement strand
AATGCGGGTCGTTTCTTGTCCCTGGACTTGGTTTTCAGTTCCGTAAAGCGGTAGACAGCGCCGTTGACGATGGCGACCGCATCGCGTGACAGTGTGTACGGGTCCGCTCCCCGCACCGACTCGTGAGCAAGGTAGGAAATCGCGTCCCTGGAACCGATGTCCGAAAGCGCCTTGACAGCGCTTCTGAGTGCTTTGCGATGGGACTTCCGGTCGTAGGAGCGTTTCGGACCGACACCGACGAGCAGCACACGCTCGCAACCCAGGCGTCCTGCTTTCGGCAACAGCAGCGTTTGCCCGGCGTCTCCGCGGAAGTCGCCACGTTTGATCGCATTGCTGATCAGGCGTGAACCGCTATGGTCGATCGTACGAGCAGCTTCGGTCAGGGCTCCTGAAGCGTAAACACCGACGATGGCGCAGCCGGTACGTTGGGTCGCCGGCTTTCCGCTACGGGTAAAAAAGTTCATTCTGGTTCCTTTTCGACCTTCATCAGGTCATCGGCGGGAATTGCGGTGCGAATCAGGCCAGTTTATGTTACCCAGAGGTCGGTTGGTGCACGCGAAAATCAGGTCGCGTAGTGTACCGGAACGACCCACCCCAGTGAATGAGGACGCAGCATCCTCCGATGATTTCCAGAGTTCTGGATCGATATTTCTTCCGCGAGGTGGTGACGACTTTTTTAGCGGTCACTTTGGTACTGCTGTTTATCCTCCTGTCGAATCAGTTTGCACGCGTTCTCGGGCAAGCGGCGGCTGGTAAGCTGCCGCGCGAGGCGGTTCTGACCATGCTGGGACTGACGTCGATCCAGTTTCTGAACATATTGATTCCGATCGCGTTGTTTCTTGCAATCATGCTGGCACTGGGGCGTTTGTACCGGGACAGCGAGATGGCCGCCATGCAGGCCTGTACCGTAGGGCCACTGTCGATCTATCGTCCCTTGCTGCTGTTCGCCGCGATACTGGGGGCGCTGCTCGCGTGGTTGGCGTTGTCGGTGGGTCCGTGGACTGCGAACCAGGCACATGTGCTCGCACGAACCGCACAACGCGACGCTCAGCTGGGTACGCTTGAACCGGGTCGTTTTCACAGTGCCCAGGACACAGTGTTCTACGCTGAATCTTCGAATCCGGACGGCAGCTTCGAGGACGTCTTCATCGAGGTAAGGAACGGGGAATCGGTGCAGGTTGCGGTTGCGGCTCGCGCCGAGCAAACGCGCGAGGCTGATGATCTGGTCACCCTGAAACTGTTCGACGGTCGTCGCTACGAAGGGAAACCCGGCACGCCCAATTTCCGTGTGATGGAGTTCCGGGAACACGGTATCCGGATTCAGCTCGAACAGCCGGATCTCACGACCACCGAGCGAGCGGTCGTTCCGAGCCGTGAACTGATCGGCTCCGATGATCCGAAAGACATCGCGGAGTTGCAGTGGCGATATTCGCTGCCACTGGCGGCTGTCGTTCTGACATTGCTCGCGGTACCGCTGAGTCGCATCAACCCGAGTCAAGGACGTTACGGGAAACTGACGGTAGGTGTTCTGTTGTACGTTCTGTATGCCAACCTGATCGGTACGGCGCGTGTCTGGCTCGAGCGTGGCGATCTGCCGCTGTGGCTCGGAATCTGGTGGGTCCACGGTCTATTTGTGCTGCTTGCTCTGATTCTGCTTTTGAACCAGAACGGCTGGCGCGGTCTGTGGATCCGACGCCGCAAACCGGAAGCACAAGGCGCGAAATGAGTTTGATCGACGGCTATCTGATACGCACGATTCTGTTCACCACGGCGATGGTCACGCTAGTGCTCGTTTCCCTGATCGGATTCGTCAACTTTATCGGCGAAGTCGGTGACATCGGCACCGGCAGATACAGCCTCGACGACGCCCTGATCTTTGTGATCGCCGGCTTGCCACAGGACATTTACGAAATGGCGCCTTTTTCCGCATTGCTCGGCACATTGCTCGGTCTGGGCGGTCTTGCCGCACACGGTGAGTTGATCGCGGTACGTGCTGCCGGGGTGTCGGTGGGCCGTATGGTCGCGTCTGCTCTTGTCGCCGGAATTGTGATCATGCTGGTTGCTGCGGTACTCGGCGAGCTGATCGCACCGCCCGCTGAACAGTTTGCACGCCGCCAACGCTTGCTCGCGATGAACGACCAGCTTTCGTTGCCAGGTGGTCGAAGCGCCTGGATGAAAGACGGCAACCTGATCATCAATATGCAGCAGCTCGACAGCGCAGATCGCCTGTCCGGGATCTCCGTTTTCGAACTGGACGATGATGAACCGAAGTTGCGCGTGCTGAGTCGTGCGCGGTCGGCCCGCTTCGACCCGGACAGCAAACGTTGGGCTCTGGAGCACGTGACTGCAACGGTTTTCTCGGAAACGGCGATCACAACACAATTCGAGGAAGAGAGGACGGCGTTACCCAATGTGAGCCCGTCGGTCATGAGTCTGTCGGTCGTCAATCCGGATGCCCTCGCGACGCGCGCGTTGTATCGCTACATCCGATACCTGGAGCGCAACGAGCTCAAAGCCGACACCTACGAGGTCGCGTTCTGGTCGCGTCTGGCGATTTTCGCCTCGATCCCGCTGATGTGTGTACTGGCAGTGCCGTTTACGCTCACGCAGGCACGCAGCGGTGGCGCCGGGCAGCGTTTGCTGATCGGTGCGCTGATCGGGATCGGTTTCTACCTGCTTACCAAGCTGATGGCCAACACAGGCGAGGTGTTTTCGCTCGATCCGATCGTTGCGGCCTGGACACCGGCGGCCGTGCTTCTGGTGTTCTCGTATTTCATGGTTCAACGCGTACGCTGAACAAGCACGAGACGACTGCCAGACAGGATGTCGTGCCAACAACGCCATTCCGCGTCGAATAGACACCACCAGAATCCGAGTCCGGCAGCGAGCCACGACAGCAATGCGGTGAAGAATCTGAGTGTTGCTGTGCGGAAACCAATGTTACCGTTCGTGTTGGCAACGACGACACGCAACCTCCAGGCAAGCATGCCGAGTGTCTGTCCACCGCGTGTCCAGAAAAACACGAGGTACAGGAATGCGATTGCGAGTAGATACAGCTGATAGCGGATGTCGGCGGGTTCGATCGGAGGCAGTTGTTCGGCAAGAAATGGAAGCAACAGTCCTGTTCCGACCATGAACAACGCCAGCAGGATCAGTGTGTCGTAAAGTATTGCACCGAGACGTCGCAGCAGGGAAGCAGGCACGCGAGACACTAAATACGGAAACGAACGGCGATTATCCACGCCGTCGCATCGAAAGGGTACAGGTCGTTTAGCGTTTGATTAGTGTTCGCCAGATCTCGTACGCGTCAAGACTCGCATCGCTGGCCTTGTGCGGATGTTGATCCGGTGAGTCGGGCCGCTGAATACGGTTCTGCCAGATTTCATTCGGGTCCCAACCATCGCCCACGTTACCTTCTTCTTGTGCGGACTCTTTCGGTCCGTTCACGGCATTCATTTAGATCAGTTCTACCGCTCTCCCCAATGTGCAGCCAGTATGGGCCTGGAAAGCGGTCAAAACTGTGACAGGGTTCACAGTCCACGCGGTAGAAATACTCACCTAAAAACAAACACTTAAAGCATATTCAAAACTGTGTTATCAGGACTAGTTTGCAAGACTTTGTTGTCAGGCAACTCAGTGGATCGCGAAACCAGCCTGAGACGCGTTTTATTTGCCCGGGTGGCGGTTTTTTTGGCGATCAGATAATGCTGGCGCTCCCTAGGGGATTCGAACCCCTGTTACCGGCGTGAGAGGCCGACGTCCTGACCGCTAGACGAAGGGAGCGGGCCGACTGCTTCGGCGAAGGGGGTGGTATTATACGGGCCTTTCCAACGCGCTCAATCGGAATCTTTTTGAACGAAAACGGCGATACAACAACGCGTGCACCACGCATCATTCCTCGCTCCGATCACCCGATTTCCCGCGCCGACATCTCCGAAAACGCCCTGAAAGTTCTCTACCGCCTGCAGCGCGCCGGTCACCAAGCGTTTCTGGTGGGGGGGGCGGTGCGTGATCTGCTGCTGGGAGTTCGGCCGAAAGACTTCGATGTTGCGACCGATGCGCACCCCCAGGAGGTCAGGCGGTTGTTTCGCAACTCGCGTCTGATCGGCCGGCGGTTTCGTCTCGCACACGTGTTGTTTGGCCGCGACGTGATCGAAGTCGCGACTTTCCGCGGCAAGGACAACGACGGCGAGTCGGTGCCGGGCGAAATCGTACACGACAGCGAAGGCCGGATCCTGCGCGACAACGTCTATGGTTCCATCGACGAAGACGTCTGGCGACGCGATTTCACAGCAAACGGGTTGTACTACAACATCGGTGACTACAGCGTCTGGGACTACGTTGGGGGTTTCGACGACGCACAAGGTCGGGTGCTGAGACTCATCGGCAACCCGCAGGCGCGCTATCGTGAAGACCCGGTGCGTATGCTGCGCGCCGTACGTTTTGCGGCCAAACTCGGTTTCTCGATCGAGTCGGACACAGAGATCCCGATCAAGCGGCACGCGGCTCTGCTCGCGTCGGTTCCACCGGCGAGGCTGCTGGAGGAATGCCTTAAGTTGTTCCTGAAGGGTGCCGGCGCCGACAGTTTAGAGATGTTGCGCCAGCACTCTTTGTTCAGGTGGCTCTTCCCACAAACCGATCGTTTGCTGGCCGGTCCGGCGCTCGACATCATCACCGAAGCGTTGCGGAATACGGACGCACGAGTCGGCGAAGGCCAACCCGTTTCACCAGTGTTTCTGTTTGCGGTGTTGTTGTGGGAACCGGTACGTCGTCGGGCTGCTGCCTTGCGGTCTGCCGGCGAAGGTCCGATAGAGGCGTTCCAACACGCCGCGAGTGAAGTTCTGGCTGAACAACAGTCCAGCGTGGCCATACCGCGTCGTCTCGCTACGCCGATACACGACATCCTGGTGATGCAGGAACGCTTTACACGCCGCGTCGGCAAACGCGTTCTGTCGGTGCTGAATCATCCACGATTCCGGGCCGCTTACGATCTGTTGATGTTGCGTGTCGCCGCGGGCGAAGCGCCCGAAGAACTCGGTCGCTGGTGGACGGACATACAGACGATGAGTCCGGACGAAGTGCGGCGGGCCATACGTCCCCCGAAGAGACGCCGCAGCCGACGGCGGCAGGAACAGGAAGACGCGTGAAGCCTCCCGTCTGGTATCCGGCCTACGTCGCCGTGGGGAAAGAGTTTCGCCGAATTCCGCCGCAGCTTCTCGGGCATTCAAAAAGACCTCAACGAAGCCATCTACAGTGAACCGCAGCAGCTAGAATACCGCCCC
>JAZFZN010000313.1:0-9010 GCA_036475515.1 Gammaproteobacteria bacterium | reverse complement strand
CGATCCGTTGGCGACCTCACAGGTGATGTACTCGAAACCATGCGGCAGGTTGATGCGTGCGCGATGCTCTTCGTTCGTGACCGGATTGATGATCGGTCCGACTTTACAACTCATCACGCCCGGTATCTCGAAATGACCGGTCCGCGTCTCGATGTCGACCTCGAATTCGATCGGTTTGAACATCGGATCGTGTACTTTTTCGTAGGTCGATGCAAAGACATCGAAGAACGTAGCACCGGGAGTCGACGCCTGACCCGACAGGATCGTCAGCAACGCTTCTCGCTGTTTGTCGTCGGCCCGTTCGTCGACGATGGGCAATGCCTGTCCGTGGCCGAGATGAATGGCTTCCGGCCACGCGAGTACGACCGCACACAACAGGCCATCGAGCTTTATGCCGTTATAGTGACCTTCATCGATTCTTATGACCGCACCGGCATGGCAGTGTCCGTGCGTCGGCAAGCTATTGAATTGACACGGGCAACCAAAGTCGCAGGTGCAGGTGACGATTTCAGGCCCTTTGATCAACCAGTCTGTTGCCATGACCTCTCTCCGCGGTTTGTAACCGCCGAAGTATAGAAGCTGGCCACGCGCCTTGCCACGCGCTTTGAGTCGAGTCTAGTCTCAGACAGGCGTACCACCGTGCAACTTCAACAGTTGCAGGAACTCACGTCGTGTTTTTGGACCAAAGGTCAGAAAATGTGGATCCGGGTGGTCGCGGTACGCGAGGCGCTGGCGCGAGATCACATCGTTACTGGTACGTTCGAGTACTTCTTCGGCGCTGATATTGTACGGCCTGGTCGCATTCAGACCGAATATCTTTGCCCGCAACGCAGTAGTGATCTCCGGATAGCCGTATCGCTCACGGTACTCTTCGGAGATCTGAAACGTACGGAACGCCTGGATCTGGTCCTGTGGAGAACCGTACCAGATCGAATCGGTACCCCAGACGACATTGTCTTCACCGACATGCTTCAGCAATTTGCCGATCGTATGGGCGGAACTGTCCGGATCACTCATCACGCCACGCCAGGTACTGCCGAGTTCTGCATAGACGTTGCTGTTTGGTGCGACTTCGTTGCCGATCAGTGAACGTACGAGACTGTCGACACCATCGCGGTTCGCATCGAGGTCATGAGCACGTTCGGCCTGACCCGGCACCCAACCGGAATGGTAGATGATGAAATCGACATCCGGAAAACGCTTTGCAACGACACCGATGTCATCGCAAAGGCTGTGCTCATAAGACTGCCGGCCAAATGGGATGCCTTTATGCACACAGATGACTTTAATGCCCAGTGCACGGGCCTTTTCGATGAACGGAATACCGGTGTCTGCGTCCGAAAGATAGAAACCACGACCTTCGGGACCCCACTGTGTATAGGTTTTCCATGCCACGACACCATATTCTTCGGCGAGTTCGTCCATGCCGTCAACGTCACCCGCCTGATTCGGGTTGACGCGCCCGTGCAACAAGAGACGCTGCGTTCCTTCCAGTTCGCCGACGATTCGTCTGACCTCATCGGCTTGTTCGATCGTCAGCGGTTCGCTGTCGCGACGCGAGGGTACGAATGACAACACCATCATGTCGGTGTCGCTGTCGAGGAAAACGTCTTTGAGGAAGTTCTGTCGCCCGCGGGGATCACCTGCTCTGAGCGCGTGGCTGCCGATGAAGTGACCCTGTACATCGAAGATGAACTCGCGCTGGGCGAGTTCCTGCCCTGCGAGTACCGGATCGACCGCGGATTCGGAGGACAATGCAAAGAATCCGCCCGCTTTGCCACCCATTGCATTTGCGGTATTGAACGCCAGCAGCGTACTCGCCGCGCCGCAGGCCGAAACCAGAAACTCTCTGCGGTCCATGCCTGCACGTCGTGCGTTTTCGGATGCATGCTCCTGAGCAAGTCGATTGGCTTCGCGAGCGAGTCGTGGCAAAGGAAGTGGCTGGAACTCACCGTTCGAAGTGGAGTCGACTTTAATAGGAAGACGCGCACCTTCGGGATCGTGTTGGCTCTTCATTGGCCTCCCCCGGCAATGTAGGAGATCCACCGCTCCTGAGACATCGCCACGGAGTCGCGGTTCAGCAGCCATCGCACAAACGTTATGACGCTTCGCGTCCACAACCACATGCATCGTGCGCTAGAATGAAAGAAAAGACCCATCCTCGAGGGGGGTCCATTATGTCAAGTAACCGAACTTTAACGATCATACTCGCAGTTGCCGGGTTTTATTTCAGCGGATCGCCTGCTGCGATCGCCGAATGGCGCTGCAACTGCACACACATGAAGGGCGCCTGCAGTGCAACCGTTACGGTACGTGACGACAGCATTCACGTCTCGAGTGATGAAAAAGCCTGTTCGCGTGTCGACTATTTCATCGACGGACAACCCTTCGTTACGGTGGTTGTCGACGGTGAACAGCGTCAGGACTGGCTCAGCCGAACCGACAATCCGGAAGTACTCGTACAGAGTTGCCAGGTCTGTGAAGACCGCCTGCTCGACGGCGATGGCGCTTCAACCACATCTTCGTCGGCTTCGACCACTGCCACCTCGAGCGCGGCGGCCAGCAACGGACCGATGATCCGCATCGATCCGGTGTATCCGGCCGATGCGCGTGCCGAGGCTGTCGAAGGCCATGTCGTCGTCGAAGTCGTGGTGACACCGTCGGGCAATGTACGCAGCGCAAGGGTGCTGGAATCGAAACCATCGGGAAGATTCGATCGCGCCGCACTTGCGGCAGTGCAACGCTGGAAATACGCGCCCCTGCAGGCACCCGAGGACGTGACACGCAGCGAACGCGTCGAGTTTCGGATGCAGGATGTGGTTCGTCCTGCACCGGCATCCGTATCAGCAGTTGCGGCCAGCGGACCGGCCCGCGACGGAAACGCCAACCCGCGCAATCAATGCATCAAGCAGGCGCGCGCCTTCAATTTTGGAGATGTCGTCGAGGTGCAGCTGTTCAATGCCTGTGAAGATCCGTTGCTCGTGTATGCATGCTCACCGGGGGTCGGCGCACAAGCCGGTCAATGGGCTTGCGTGAACCGCGAGCAGCAGCCGGTCGCGCTGACCGGACCGGATGATCCTCGCAGCGGCAGAGTGCGCACCGTGGAAACAAATGACGGCCAGTTTACGTATCGCTACGCCGATCAGTTGAATCTGTCGCGACCACCGAACACGGACTACTGGTGGATCGCCTGCCGCATTGACGACCTCGACTGCCACGACGCAGGGGTACGTTGGACGGGCTATCTGCACATGAAACCGGTCAGCCTGGATCCGCGCCGCGGTGCCGCGGTTACCGTCGCCGTCAGTTATTGACTGAATTCGACACGCGCGGGCTACGATGTTGCCCGCGCGGTCCTGCCTGTAGAATCGCTGCCGACCTGTCAAACGATCGGCGGATTACGTGACCTCAGAGACAATTCCGGTAAACGTGCTGGCTCGCTGGAGCCGACTCGCGGACGCAGCCGCAAAACGGATCGACTCCGGGCTGATCAACGATACGTTTATCGTCGAAACAAACGACGGCGAGCGCGCTGTCGTTCAGCGTTTGCACGCGGTTTTTCCGGCAGAGATCAACCTGGACATCGCCGCGGTCACCGAGCGCCTGGCTGCACAAGGCCTCACCACGCCCCGGCTGATCCCGACCGATGACGACGCGTTGTGGGTCGTCGACGACGAGCAGATCTGGCGCGCGTTGAGCTACGTACAGGGAGCGACACATCAAAAAGTGGCGTCTGCGGCCATGCTGAAAAACGCAGGCAGGCTAGTCGGGCTGTTTCACTCGGCCCTCGAGGATTTCGAACACGAATTCCATTCAAACCGCAATGTGCACGACACAGCCGAACATCTGAACAGGCTGCAGGCAGCGCTCGGACAACACAAAACACATTCTTTATACGCGTCCGTCTCCCGACTCGCAAAGTCCCTGTTCGATTCGGCCGACGAACTGATCGAACCGTCCGCCGTGCCACCGCGAAACGCCCACGGCGATCTGAAGATCTCGAACGTACTGTTCGATGCAGAAGAGCATGCGATCTGTCTGATCGATCTCGACACGGTATCGCGGATGCAGTGGCCGCTCGAGATGGGCGATGCGTTGCGGTCCTGGTGCAACCCGCGCACAGAAGACGAGGAGTCGGCCGTTTTCGATCTGTCTTTGTTCGAAGCGGCATTGTCTGGTTATGCGACGAACTCCCCTTCGTATTTATCCCGGGAAGAACGGGAACTCCTCGTTCCGGGTATCCAGCAGATCAGCCTGGAATTGTCGGCGCGTTTCCTGACCGACACGCTCGAGGAAACCTATTTCGGTTGGGACGCGAGTCGCTATCCGTCACAAGGCGCCCACAATCTGGTCCGCGCGAAGGCGATGCACGAATTGATGACGCGCGTACGGGAACAACGCTCTGAAGCAGAAAGGATTGTCAGGCACTGCCTCGGATGAGACAGTGCCTGATGGTGAGAGCGATTACTCGCCCGTTACATCTTTAACCGCCGTTCGGCAACCGTCGCTGAGATCCGCAGAGTGTGACTGCAGACAAGCCAGCACCCGTCCCTGGCCGGCCTTAACGACGACTTCGGTGTCACTGACCCTTTCACCGCAGTACTCGACGATTTCCTGGCCACAGGACGATCCGATGTATCGGATCGCTGTTGCTGCAGTTTCAATCGCAATCGCGGCCTCGTAGACTGCGATGACGCAGTCATCAGAGACCTTGTCTTCGTGAGCAGCGAGACACATCATCAGGCGACCTTCACCCGGAGTCACGTCTGGGCAATAGTTAGCCAATTCGGAATCGCAGGCTTTTCTTGCACGGGCAATGACGTCTTCCTCCGCAGCGGCTTGTCCTGCTAACAGCAGAGGCAGCAAAACCATCCCCAATCGAATCGCTTTCATGGACTTCCCCTTCTTGGTGTTATTGGCTCGAAAGCCCGCCGAGTATAGACGATCCTTCCGGCGCCGGAGTTAACTTTCTGTAACAACGTCTACTCGGCTGTTACTTTCTTGACTGCCGTACGACAACCGTCGCTGAGAATACTGTCGTTCACCTGCAGGCAGGAAAGCACACGACCTCCCCCGACTTTGACGAGGAGTTCGGTGTCACTGACCCTCTCACTGCAGAAGTCAACGATCTCCTGGCCACAGGACTCACCGATGTATCGAACCGCAGCAGCTGCGGTTTCAACCGCAACCGCAGCGTCATAAATTGCCACGACACAGTCATCCGAGACTTTGTCTTCATGGGCGGCGAGACACATCATCAGGCGGCCTCCGCCCGGAACGACGTTGCTGCAATAGGAAGTCAGTTCGGTGTCGCATGCCGTGAACGCCCGGTCAATGACGTCTTCGGCCCAACCGGTCTGTCCTACGAACAGGAAAGACAGCAAAACCATCCCTAATCGAATCGCTTTCATAGACTTCCCCTTCTTGGTGTTATTGGCTCGAAAGCTTAGTGAGTATAGACGAACTTTGGTGCCGGAGTTAACTTTCTGAACTTGTTCGATACAAAAACCAGACAACCACCCAGCTACCTGTTGCAAACAAGTTCAGAAAGTCACTTGTCCCAGCGATAACTCCGGCACCAAAAATAAAGGCCGACGCGGTCACCCGACGCCGGCCTCACTGAAGGTCGTTTGATCAGATGATTCCGTTCACGATCGGATTGAACGCGGTCAGGCTGTCCTGCAACGTGGCGTTTCCGAGGCCATGGTTTGGAAGCACGGTGCCAAAGTTGCCTTGCTCACCGTGTAGCGCCATGTAGTTCAGGATCACGGTCTCGACCAGTAGGTTGACGTTGTTGGCCGCCGGGCTGGAAGCCGTTTCGACCGAACCGTCCGCCCGGAACCAGCCGAGCTGCTGGTGCGCTGCCGCACCGGCGCCCGTATTGTTCAGAACCGGTCTGCCATTCGGGTTGTAGACCAGGAAGAAAGAAGCTGCGGTCGACGAGTTGTCGCTGTCCCAGTCGAACTTGCCACGACCGTCGATCGAGTTGTCGACGGTGGCGTTGTCCGAATCGAGCGAACCGTCGCTCATCACGTACATCATCAACGGCACACCGCGGCGCGCGGCATATTCGAGGCAGGCGCCCATGCAGTTGCCAGCGCGGAAATCCTTGATCTCAGCGCTGGCACGGCCGTCACCGTGATAATCATAGCCACCCATCTCAATGGTTCCAGCACCGGAGAAGCCGTTGATGACGAGTTTCATGACCGCGGCGGTCTTTTCAAACTGGTTTTCGTTGTCGAACTCGGCCTGGGTAAAGATACCGGCCGGTCCGACGATGTCCGGATCCAGAGACGGGTTGATGCTCGCCGGGTCACCGAACTTCTCGGCGATGTCGGCGGTCTTGATGTAGCCGCACCGCACCATGTCGCGGACTGCATCATCGGCTGTGCCACCGAGTTTTGGATCGACGAGACCCATCTTCTGATCGCTGAGACGGTACAGCGATTCCATCACGGCCACTGCGTCGTTCTGGTTCAGGATATTGACCAGTTCGCCGGTATCGACCAGACCGGTCGCATCAGATGTCCGGTCAACTTTCGTCGGCCGGATTGCCGGATCGATCATCATCACCGGCGCCATCGAGTTGCCGCCAGATTCGCTGTTTTCTGATCCGATCAGCGTCAGCAATTCGCCTTCGGCCCCTGCTTTCGCGATTCCGTACATCGGGTTGTGCGGATTGTTGCCGGTGTCGTTGTCAGAACGCGCCGGAATCACCGCACCGTTGATGTTCGCCGCGGTCGTCAGCGACACCCGATTCATAATGCCGCGGAAAAATGCGCTGTCGCGGTGGAATGCCAGTCCGAGCTCCGTCGCGGTAAAGCTCAGCCCGGTCACCGGATCGGTCTGCGACGGCAGCATGTCGCCGGGCAGACCCTGCTTGTTGTAGCCCGCCGTATTCAGGAAATCGAGCTGGCCACCCTGCTGTCCGACCAGCACGTTCGAACCGACCATGTTCGCACCACCGGCCAGGTCGAAGGCGATAAACGGAATCTTGCCGGCACCACCGACCGAACCAATGCTGCAACCGTAGGTCTGGATGTCGTTGAGCAGATCCTGCGACAATGCGTTTGCCGGGCGACTCGTCAACACACTGAGCAGCGTCGGTGCAATCACGATCCCGGCGCCGGACAACAATCCCGTCGCGAGAAAGTCGCGCCGTGTCACCGGACGTGGGTGATCCGGGTGCAGAAGCGGCTGGTCCGGGTTCAGAGCTTTCCTTTTCCTAGGCATGGCCTTGTCCTCAGAAGAATTCCTTATTGCACCGTCAATCCGCCGCTGCCGACGGCCGCGGAACAGACCGCTTTGACGATCGTTGCGGTCCGGCCGATGCATGCAGCGCCACTGCACGGCACCAACCGGTCGATCAGATTGTTCAACTCGGCCTTCACGTTGGCGGCGCTCGGCTGCGAACCGAGATTCGTGTTCATGACGCTCGTGATCAGCGGATCAAGTACGGCGTCACGCTGTGCATTGGGTGCGACGCCGAACGCAGCAGCCGGGTTGTTCGGATTTGTGTTGAATCCGGTGAAGGTCGGGAAATACGTGGCACGCGCGCCGGTATCGTCGACCAACGCGTTGCAGTATTCGATCGACAACTGTGCTACCGCCATCTGTTGCGGGGCTGCAAAGGCTTCGATCGTTTCGACGGCCGGCAGCGATTGCTTGACCTTTTGATAGGTCGCCTGGACATTCGAGTTCATCATGCTGATGGTCGTCGCCTGCGACATCGACGCGTTGATTTCGTCGAATGTCTTGACGCCGATGTCCGATACCGGGGGATCGTCCGGTGGTGGCGGCGGAATCACCGGTGGCGGTTCCACACGCGGCGCACTGTTGCCGCCGAGCAGTTCGAATGTCAGGAAGAATTCGTCCGAATCCGGGCCCTTCTCGAGCGGTATGACTGTACCGATGGAAGCAAGCTGTTGCATGCCCGTCGGCGTGTAAGCCGCATCGGTGATCACGGTGTCCAGCGGCTTGTACGCCTGCCCGACCGGTGCCTCCTGGCCGTTGATGCCGACACGCATCTTCTGCAACGGTATCGAACCCGGTGTTGCGGTCGGATCCAGACTGATGAACGTCGGTGTGTTGAACAGATAGCCGTAGCTGTCGAACTGTGCACCTTCGAGCATGATGTAGCTCTGCGGCACGTTGATCAGGTGTTCGACGCTGAACAGCAGGAAGAACTTCTCGCCGACGCCGACATCCAGGTTCTGCTGAATCTGTGCCGGTGTCAGAACACGGTTGTGGATCGCGACCATACGCATCACACCCATCCACAGACCGTCGTTTGAAACCTCGTTGCCGAGCACGAACGCGAAAGTGTCGTCCCAGTCGGTAAGTGTGCCGCCGCCGGCCGGATCCATGTCGGCAACGAGTTGACCATTCACATAGATCTTGCGACCGTCGACCGGATCGAAGGTCACGACGACGTGTTGCAGCGTTGCCTGCAGTACTTCGTCGGCGTCCGGTGTTGAAAACATCGGATTGCCTTCTGCGTCGGTCGCGCTGGATCGGTTCAGATAGTCGTAGTTGTACAAGGTCTGACTGAGGCTGAAGTTGCGCGCCATCGGTCCGCCGGTGTAGCTGACGATGCGTGCGTCTTCCTGGGTGACGTTGCCCGGTGCGACCCAGGCCTCGATCGAATACTCGCCGGTGCCCTTGATCAGGTCGTGCAGTTTTTTCGACGTAGCCGTCGTGCCCTGGGCTTTGCCGTCCTTGACGTTGATGCCCCAGCCGCCGACCCATTCGACGTCGCCGGACAGGGTCAGGTCGATTGCAGGATCGACACCACTGGTGTCAAACGCTGTCGCACCTTGACCGGCTTTGAATTCCCACAACGCGATCTGGCTTGTCTCGTAGCGGTTGCCACCCGACGCGATCGTACCGTCATAGAGTGTCAGCGCTTTTGATGTGATGAACGACGGGTCGATCTGCGTCGGCGTGATGTTCGCCGCCATCGCGGTGATCGCGTCTTCCATCATCTGGGCGTTCTGTGCGCAATCGCTCC
>JAZFZN010000312.1:0-3450 GCA_036475515.1 Gammaproteobacteria bacterium | reverse complement strand
GCGATGCTGGCGTTGTTCAGCAACGAGCAAAAAGCACGCGATTACAGTAAACAGGCCGCCGAGTTCGAGCATGCGCTAGAAGTCGAAGCCGTCTGGGCTTTTCGCGGAATCCAGTCGGGGTGTGGTGCGATCGTCAATCCGAACTCCGAAGCGAACTTCCGCGTTTCTCCGGAAGCCGCAAATGCCATGAGAGAGCAGATATCACTCGCGATGCAATCCGGTTCCGAGTCCGAGGACTCTGACTAACGGGTCAGATCGCCGAGCACGGCCCGCACCTGTTCGGGCCTCATCCCCGGTCTGATCTCAGACCGGTACAACATTTCGATCAGCGCACGGTCAACATCCGCGTACCGCGTCTGCTCGCTGCGTTCCTCGTAAAACATGCTGTCCGGATAGCGGTGCGAGTCGTTGATTAACCCGAGAACCTGAGTTAGTTCCTCGCGCAGGATATGGCGACGCCGGCGTATGGTTTCATCGGTGGCCACGAGGATCCGCGCCCGTTGTATCCGACCGCGCCGAGATGTCACCCACAAATAGCCGACGTTGTATCGGTTTCCGGCCATTGCATAGTTCGGCTCTATCGCCGGAAAAGTCAGAACCGGCGCCCAGGTGATCACGACATTCGGGTTCTCGACAACGAGCCGGATCTGTATCGGTTCGAGCATGCCGTTCAAATCCTCGACGACACGTTCGAGTTCCTTGCGATCGCTCTCGGTCGGACTGCCACGGGCCTCTACGCGCAAATCTTTTTCCCATTTGATGATGCCTTCAGCGACATCGCCATACTCGGCACCGAAAGCGATCTCGGTGAAGTAGTCGATTTCGCCGGCTGTGTAGCGATCGAGCGCCGGCGATATCGCGCAACCACCCGTGCTCAGCACGAGGATCGGGCAAAGGAGGCGCATGGTTTGACCGAGGCGCAGCGGCCCGGTACGCTCGGCGTTTTTCCGTTGATGGACAAGCAGTTCCATGACCCTGAGGGTTACTTTCGTACTCGACGAACGCGACATCAAGCAGCTGAGTCGCGAAATGAAAAATGCGCGACGTCGTGTGCAGTCAGCGGATGACGAGGAGATCATACAAGCCGCCAGGGAAATTCTGTCGGATGTCGCCAAGACTGGCCAGGTCTCCGACTTCGTGCGTACCCGGCTTTCACGCCTCGAACTGATGATCGAAATGATCGAAGACGAAGACTGGCGGTTACCGAAAAAAGACCGCACACCGGTATTGAATGTGCTGGTGTACTTCGGGGACCCGGAGGATCTGATTCCGGATCACGTTCCGGGACTCGGGTTGCTCGACGACGCCATCATGATCGAGCTCGCATTGCGCCAGCTTCGGCATCAAATCGAAGCCTATGAAGACTTCAAGGACTTCCGCGAGGGACTGGATGCCAAGAACGGAATCCGTGATTCGGCCCGAGACGACCGGCTCACAAGACGCCGGGCCGCCCTTCACGAACGCATCACCAGAAGACAACGACGGGAGAAACGGCCTTCGTTGTTGTCGAATCTATTTCGCTGAGGGCGCGCAGGATCGTCCGATTGGCGCGCGGCGTCATTCGAAACGCGCAAGCAGCTGATCGAGATCGTCACGCGACAACCAGCCACCACGCAGGACAACACCCTCGATGCGTTGAATGTTTGCGATGTCTTCAAGCGGATTGGCGTCGAGAAGAATCAGGTCCGCCGAACGTCCTTCTTCTATGACGCCAAACTCTTTCGTACCGAAGAAATCTGCAACGTTGGCGGTACCTGTGCGCAAGGCCTCGAACGGTGTCAGGCCGGCGTCGACGTAGACGATCAGCTCGCGGTGTGCCGAAAAACCCGGGACATTCAGTACCTGCGGTGCGTCGGAACCGAGCAGCAGACCGGCCCCGCTGTCGTTCAGCGCCGCGATCAGCTTGCGTCGAATATCAATGAATTTACGTGTGTTTTCCGCACTATAGGTCGGTGAGTTCATCTGATTTCTCTTACGACGCACCCACTCGGACACGACCGCAGGAGGCATGTACTGCATCTCCGGCCAAGCGCCCATCGTTTCCGGATCGGTCGATGAAAGCACGTTTTCCATCAGGATCTGGGTCGGAACGTTCCAGACGCCGGCTTGTGCCGTCTGCTCAGCCACAACAGCGATCCGGCTTTCATCAACGTCCTCGGTGAGCCCGACCCCGAAAAAGCCACCGGATCCGGTTTCATCGGCGAGCTCCTGCATATAGCCGTCGAGATGGTCGATCGTCGCCTGCCCCGCTGCGAGTGTCGGTTGCAAGCCGACGTCAACCGATACGTGTCCGGCAAACGGGATGTTTAGCTCGTTCGCGGTAGCCGCGATGCGGTCGAATTCTTCGCGTTCGAGTCCCGGATGGAGTTTCAGAAAATCGTAGCCAGCAGCGGCCTGTTCGCGCACCATGCGTTCCGCCTGATCCGGGTCGGATACGCTGTTGCCGTTGAATGACGGACCCGCAGTGATGATTCGTGGCGCGAGCAGGTCCCCCTCTTCTGCTTTGCTGCGCCACTCCAGATGAACCGGATGGCCGAGCATGCCGCGCACCGTCGTCACGCCATTCGCAACGAACAGAGAAAACACCCGGTCACGTTCCATCTCTCCAGCCTCGGCGGACGGGATGTGAGCATGCATTTCAGTCAGACCGGGCACCAAGAATTTCCCGGTCCCGGATACGACGATCGCGTCGTCGGGAATATTCGCTCTCGTCGGGGTTAACGACTCGATGTGTCCGTCGCGCACGAGTACGTCACGATGTTCGAGCACACGCTCTGTGTCCATCGGTATCACCGAGACATCGGTGAACACCAGCGGTTGTGCCATTGCAAGACCTGAACCACACAGCACCAGCGTCACACTGCGATGCAGGAAACGGGACATTGCAACGATCATCGGGGCTCTCTCTTTGCTCACGGTTCGCACCGGTTCCTTACATTTCGCGCGGCATTGTGGCATATGGATTACACGGAGGCCCCATGCACCCATTTCGCGCAGCAATCCTTGCTCTGTTCCTCGCGACAATCGCAGGCTGCTCGTGGGGACCAACCGTTCCCGATCAGCCCCAACCAGTCCATCCACACCGGACCCCGGAACAACCCGGCGACGCGGTGGTCATGCGTGCAGCACAAATGCTCGGGGTCCCGTATCGCTACGGCGGCAGCACACCGAGTGGATTCGACTGCAGCGGATTGGTCTACTACACACACGCCGGTGCCGGTTTCACTGTTCCACGTACCGCACAGCAACAGTACGAACAGGCCGAACCCCTCGCGATCAGCGAACTGGAACCTGGAGATCTGCTGTTCTACGGAAAGAACCGCCGGTCTGTGTCACACGTCGTGGTCTACACGGGCAACGGGCAGTTCATTCATGCCCCCGGCTCGGGTCGTACGGTGCGCTACGAAAGCCTCGAGTCTCCGTGGTATCGGGAGCACTTTGTCGGTGCGG
>JAZFZN010000311.1:0-4518 GCA_036475515.1 Gammaproteobacteria bacterium | reverse complement strand
TTCTCCCATGCTCGCCGTGCCGGGGTGTTGCGAGAGTGCAAGGGACCCAAAGGAGGCGATCGTTGTTATCGTGCTGAACAGTATCGCCCTGGCCGTACTCGTGCCCAGAACGTTGCCGTCTGCGGGTGGTGCTGCGCGCAGACGGTGCACCATGTGTATGCCGTTGTCGACACCAACACCAAGCAGCAACGGTAACGCGATGATGTTTGCAAAATTGAATCGGATGTCGAGCAGAACGGCAGTAGCCCCGGTCAACAACGCAGCCAGCATCAGTGGCACGAGCACGCGGAACACATCACCGATGTTCCGCATCAGGATCCACAGCAACACGGTGATGATCGTGAATGCGCTGATGAAAGCAAAACGAAATGCCGATACGACCGCATCGCCGGCGCCGACCTGCACGACCGGCATGCCGATCGCGTCGTCTGCGGTAGCCCGCACGGATTCGACGAAACGACGAGCGGACAGATTGTCGTCGAGATTCTCGAGCGGGACGATTTCGACCCGGTACCGGCCGTCCGGTGCGATCCACAGGGCGGTAATGTCCTCGGGCAATCTCTCTACAGTGATCGGTGCAGCACCGAGCAAACGGTCGAGCCGTTCCAGATTGGCCGGTAATGTACCGAGCACACTGATCGTCAGATCGCCCAGTGCCGCGTCTTTTGACGGAGTCGAAATCAGCCACTCGCGCCAGTCTTCGATGGCGGCGGCGAGTCTCCGTTGGGAGGGGTCGTCCAAATCGAGCGTCGCTCTCAATTTCTGGATCGCCTCCAGGTCGTCCCCGGGTCGGCTGACCGGTGTTGTAGAGGCTCCCAGGTCCGGGCCCAGCAACCAGCCGATCTCGTCGACGATCGCGAGTTTGTCGGACTGATCCATCGGAACGAAGTCATTCAAAGTTCGTGTGTCCGAAACCAGTTCGAGTTCGCGGAGTTCGGACGCGGTCTGCACCGCAGTGGTAGGGTCGGGACGCAACACCGACAGGGTCAGTGGTGTCGTCCCGGTTTCGGCGAGCAGTTCTGTGAAGGCAAGCACCGATTCCGCGTTCGCTTCACGCAGGTGGAGCGGGTTGTGATCGAACTGTGCATGCGGGATGAGCCAGAGCCCACTGACAGCGGCAATTGCCGACAACGTCAGCACGGTGCCACGATGCTGGCCCAGGTAAAGTCCGGCCTTGCGCAACGGTGCATTACGATCCGACGACACCGGCGCATCCTCGCGCAACGGCATCAAAGTCAACAGCGTTGGCAGCAAGGTCAAGGTGACGACGAGACCGATCAGCATCCCGGTCCCACCGATCAGACCGAGTTCGGCAACACCGGAGAAATCTGTCGGGATGAACGCGTAGAAACCGATCGAGGTCGTGATCGCTGAAAATACGAGCGATGCACCGACATCCGATGCGGCCGTTTCCAACGCGACGGTGTTTTCTTGTCCGCCGTGGCGCAGTTCCCGATAGCGCAATGTGTAGTGGATCGCAAAGTCGATACCCAGACCCACATACAGAACCGCGAAGGCAATGGAGATCAGGTTCAACCGTCCAACCGCCAGGGCCGCAAAACCGGCGGTGATCGCGAGTCCGGTGATCAGTGTCAGCACGCAGGCGAGTACCAGCCGAGCTGAACGCAACGCAACGAACAATATGACCGTCACCGCCAGCAACGACAGCAGGCCTGCACGCGCCGCACCTGCGCTGACAGACAGTAGCTCCTCGTGTTCCATCGCTACGGGTCCGGTCAAACGTACGCGCACCGATGGTTCGATACCGAGTTCCGTTGCAATATCACGGATGCTCTCGAGTGCTCCGGTCATCGGCAACAACCGCGAAAAATCCGGTTTCGGTTTGACGGTGATGACACGCGGACTGGCCGCCTGTTCGTCGTCGAGCAGTAGTGACTGCCAGGAAATCCGTGACGTTTTTCCTTGCCGCTGTCCGTTCAGAACGCTCGCGATGCGGTCGTAAACGGCGGCCGCTTCGATGCCGGTCGCGTCGGATTCATTTGCCTGTGCAAGCGTGTCAAACAACGTCGCCAGGGACGGATCGTTCTGCAGACGACCGAGTAGTGGCTGAATCCTCGCAAGCCGGTCGGCCACTTCCTGCAACTCGTCGTACTCGAGATACAAAAGTGCATTGGTTTCGAAAAATGTTCCGCCGCCAGGTATATGAACGGATTCGAACAGATCCGCACGGGAACTCAGGGTATCCGCGAGCCGTCGTTGTGCGTCTTCTACGTATTCCGGAATATCGCCATCGAGTACGACGAGCACGTTTGAAACGAACTGGGGGAAGGTGTTTCGGTATTCGATGTACTGCTGCCGCCACTCCAGTCGATCGGAGATCATATCGGCGGTGCTGGTATTGACACGCAGGTGCCCGATTGCGTGGTAGCCGGCGATGGCAGCAGCAAACGCGACGACCAGGAGTGTCAGGAGCGGCTTGTGCGTGACCCGACGGGTCCAGTTTGCAAGAAAAGCGCCGAGTCGCCGTTCGGAATCCGGCAACGGTTCGATGCTCACGGTTGAGGCCTTGCGAACCCGGGTCCGATGATCGCGTCGATCTGGCGGAGTGTTGCCCGGGCTTTGCGTGCGCTGCGGCCAAGTCGCAGCAGTGCGTTGGTTTCTCCCGGTTGCTGCAGCAGCGCGACCGCCAGCCGTGTCAGCGATACCCGCCCGTCCGGTTTTGTCGCAAGCAAGGCAGGGCGTGGTAAACGATCCGTAACCGCGTCGCAAACGACACGGATCGCGATGAACGGGATGTCCGCAGTGCGGGCGGTCTCCGCAATCGCACCGGATTCCATATCGACCGCGACGGCCCCCGTTTGTTGCCCGAGGTTTGCCTTCTCCCGCGGTGTCGTGACCGGTGCTTCGACCGTCAACAGCTTGCCGGCCGATACCCCGAGACCCGCGAGTGCACAACGGACCGCCGTGCACCAGGCCACGTCGGTTGCAAACGAGTCGTCGTTCCACAGGACTTGTTCCGGCACGATGACGCTGCCGGGAAGGTAGCCGGCCAGTCCGCCTGCAAAACCGAAACTCAGCAATGCACCGGCGTCCGCTTCGATCGCTGCTTCGGCTGTCGCTGTCGCACGTTCAGGTCCGATGCCTGAACGAATTGCGACCGCATCCGTAGGGCGACGCATCGAGTTCAGGCACTCGAGTTCCTGTGGCAGCGCCGCAATAACGGCCAGACGGGACATTAGACGCAGACTACCGGAGCGAGCCTGTCAGTTGACTTCCTGCACACTCTCGAAATATGTGTCCGAAATCTGCGTGAGCGGCAGACCGCGTGCCGCATAAAAAAACAGCAGTCGCAACATCGTGTTGCTGCGTGCGAACGTGTTCGACAACACGATGACCTGTTTGAGTGTGCGTCGCGAAACCTTGATCTCCTGACCCGATGTGTAGCCTGGATTTGCATGGATGCGTTGCAACGTCAGGATGGCCAGGCCGATGGCCCACAGACAAAAACGGCGGATTCCTGTCTCATGGGCCGGGATCATCAGCGTGTAGTCGAGGGCGTTGCGCAAATGCGAATGGGCCACACCTATCAGTTCTTCGAGGCCTTCAACAAAGTTGTCGCGGTCTGTGTCCGGGGCAAGATGATGCAAATCATACCCGTGTTCGGCAAATACCTGCCGTGGCAGCCAGCAGAAACCGTGTTGCAGGTCGTCCCAGGTATCCTTCAGGATATTGGTCATCTGCAAACCCTGTCCAAACGATGCGGACAGGCGATGCAACGCGTCGTGTTTTTTCGCAATTTCGTCGGAATGGCCGCAGAACAGTTCGGTCAACATCTCGCCGACACAACCGGCCACGCAATAGCAGTAGTGGTCCATCTCGCGAAGATCTTCGAGTCCGAGACCGCTACGTTGTTGAAAACGTGGCATACAATGGCACATCGTCGCGACACAACGACGCAGAGCGGCGCGCTGTCGTATTGTCGCACTCAACGTAACCCTGACGATCGTGTCGGCATTGTGTATCAATTCTTTTTCATCCGGAATTGTCTTGTCCGACAACAACGGATAAAGATCTGCAGAAAACCGTTTGCCGTCTTCGTTGCCGTCGAGTACGTCAAGAAAACGTTGATGAAACTGTTGTTTCTGCTCGACGCTGAGGGCCGCCTCGTCTTCGACCGTGTCGGCGATGCGGCACAGAAGATAGGCGTTTGTGACGATTTCGCGCAGTCCCGGTGGCAGCTGCGGGATGGTCAGTGCGAACGTACGGGATACACCGGGAAGAATCTGGTCCTGGTAACGAAGACCGTCGTCGAGACGTTGCGAGTGTTGGTCCTGCATCGGGGGTCTGAGCGTGGAGTCTCGGCACTATAGCCAAGTTGACCGGCCGCCCGCAACGCTGTTCAATGATTCGGAATCAGAACGTCAGACCCGATGACGGGCCGCTTTGTTCGAGATCTCACGTGGGCAAAAATCTTTCGGCACCAGAAACCCTGAAACCGTTCTCAAACCGGGTCGATATTTATCGGCAGCGCGTCGAATCGGCACTGGAAAACGTGCT
>JAZFZN010000310.1:0-15065 GCA_036475515.1 Gammaproteobacteria bacterium | reverse complement strand
AACGTCGGAACCCAACGCGATCAACAGTCCCAGGATAATAATTCGACTCATCATCTTGAGGTCTCCGGTGGTTCGTTCATCGAGACGGTTATTCTGTCGCTGTTCGCGAGAGCGGTGTCGAGTTTTGCCAGCTCCGGATTGGTCAACGCAGATTTGTTTTCGTTGAACGGACGAATCTGGAACAACAACAATTTGCCGTTGTGAAATCCAAATTCGACATCCGCGACAGCATTTGCGCGTTGATCTTCGGGAAGATTCTGGAACCATCCCGGTAACTGTTGTGTGAACGCTCTCAGCACATCGAGGTTCGCATCCGTCAACAGACGGTTCGGTCCTTCCGCAGGCACGAGTTCCGATCCGCCTTCTGTCAGCAGCACGCGTTTTCGTGGTGCAGTGACGGAACTCAGCAAGCGGACGTCTCCATGATCGACACGTACCCGCAAGGATTCAGCGGTCTGTCCTTCGACACCACCACCAACGCCTTCATTGCCGACAACCGAAAGATAGCCACGGTCTCCCGTTGCCGCATCCGTCGTGATCAGCACACCGGACTTATCGTTGTTTACACTTTTGTGCAACAGCACCGCGGCGTAGACGTGTTCGGGATTCTCCATCAATGCCTGTCGCCAGCCATAGGACCGTTCGGTAAACGGCGACGCCCAGACGTCGCGGATGGCTTCGACGATGTTGTCGTAACCGACGACATTCGGCACCGTGAGATTCAGACCCGCGCCGGTAAAACCGGCGAGATCTTCAACGTTCGTATCGCTCCGAACAAACACACCGTAGGTGCCGTCCGCACCAAAATTTTCGGCAAGACCAATGCGCAGTTCTTCGAGGAATGCAGGATCGAGTGGCGCCGTCTTGATCCAGTCACGCAGTGTCTGCAGAACTTCACCTGATTCAACCGCGCGTTGACCTGCGTCGGGTATCGACGCCAGCTGCTCGTACTCGGCTTTCATCCATTCGAAAGCCGAACGGTCCCCTTCCGGTCCCGGCTGGTCGAGCAGATTCCGGAATGCACCGAAGGGAAGCGCCAACCCCGGACTGACGTGGTCGGGGAATACAGCAGTCAGTTTGCCGAGTTGCGCGGCCTTGGGCCCGACGCGTACACCCGAGTCGGACTGGCGCAGTTCGCTGGTCGGGATCAAGCTGTCGGTTTCCAGGTCGAGCTTGTCAACATCGACGGTGATACTGATGCCGTGTTCCGGCTCGCGTTCCGCATTCCGTTGCGCGGTCGCGGGATTCGCCGCCGTGAGCCGAACGATGCCACCCGGACTCACTTCAAGTCGCGCGCGTTCGCCCAGATGGGCCGTCACCTCCGGCATCAGTTCGGGTCGCACGACGACGTTGGGCACACCGAGATTCCGTGCGAGCAACTGCACGTGCGACAGGATGTTGCCTTCGTTCTCGGTCAGTATCCCGGCAACGGCAGGAAGCTCCGCAACCGTTTCCGGAACAATCACGATTGTGTCCGGGCCCTGGCCCGGCAACGACTCGAGTTCTTCCAGCGTGCGTATCACGCCCTCGGCGATACCTGGGTTCAGCGCCTGATAACCGGATGAGGTTTCCGTATCGAAAACGACGTGCTGGATGTTTGCGAGCAGCGCCGCGTCTTCCGCAAGACTCTTTGTCAGCTCTGAATAGACGAGCACGGGACTGCCACGCAGCCTGTGGGGAATATAGCGGTCGGCCTTCGGTTCGATCTTTACAAAGTCGCGGATCGGTTCTTCGAAATAAAATGCGAGACGGCGGGAAGTCCATACGGGAAGACGTGACAGGTACTCGATCTCTGCGCGGTACTCAACCAGCGAGATCTCGGGTCTTTGTACGCGCGCACGCGCCTTGTTGAACTGCTGGTACTCGAAATCCGTGATGAACCCGAGACCGTAGACGATCCCCGCAAGATCCCCGAGCAAGGTGATCGTCTGGTCGCGTGTTACGTCGTCTTCGAGTGAATCCCACAGCGTGATACCGCGCGTCAATGCGAGGTCGCCGATAAGATCCATGCCGCGTAAGGCTGCGACCTGCGCGGCCGGACTTCCGAACTGATCGAGGTTCTGCCTGATCCAGACCATCGATTCAGAAACGTGACGCGCCGTATCGTAGATGGTGCCGTCCTGACGCAACACAGCAACATGGCTGCGCAGCGTGTCGCCCGCCGGGCCCGGTGCGGCGATGCTTTCAAGGACATCCGCTGCGGTTGGCAACACCGCGAGCTCGTCGATGGCGCTTGCCAACCGTTCGTATTGCTCCTGGAGTTCGGGTTTCCCCTGTGCTTGCGCGTAGTCGCGGACACGTTGTGCGTCGGTCGGTTCTGGCTTGCCGTGAATCTTGTTGCGCAGCGGTCCAAACCCCGGGTCGCGGTCATTGATGGAGGCCGCCAGTTCGCGTACCAGACCAGCCGTTGCACCTTTGCCGGCTTCCGGGAAACGATGGACCGCTTCCACCAACAACGGATATAGCCGATCGCGCCACTCGTCCTGGGCCACAAGGTACTCGAGTACGTTCTGGGCACCCGCAACTTCCTCTTCATACTGGTATGCACCTCTGTAGTAGCGCGCATTCCGGAATATCCAGCCGTCGTCCTCGCCCTCGAGAAATTGCTCGATCAGCACAAAAGTAAGCGCACGCTGTCCATCCGGACCATCGAAAATGGTCGGGTCGATTCCGGCGAGGACGTTCGCGATCGGATAACCAGCAGCGCGGATGCGTTGGGTATCCGCGCTCCATTCGCCGTGTTGGACGCCACCACCATGCGGTTGACATGCATAGGCTTTCGGGGGCAACACGGTACCGTCGTTACAGAACCAGCGTATCCGAGAAAACGGACCGCGTGGGCTCGTTTTCATGGATTCGACCAGTTCCCGGTACTCAGCGGTGTCGTTCTGATCGGCTCGCTGCACAGAGGATGCCGCAGAAACCGTTCCTAACGCGAGACCGAAGACCGCGGACAGAATGAAAAAACGAAAGATGTGCATCAAAAGATTCCTCGAAGTTAGTCGGCACGCCATGGCATCGGTCGACTCGCGCGACTCATCACAACGATCAACAAGACCGCAACTACAATTCCTATCACAGCGAAAATAATCATCCCCCGCGCAATCAATCTTCCGGGGTTCAGTGCCCGCCCACGGATTTCCGCTTCATCGATCTCAGCGACGATGGCCCAACGGTTGCCTTCGAAGTCCAGTGGGCCATAGGCAGAAATAGACCGTTCGTCACGATAGTCGGGCACGACATCGGACCCCTGCTCCCCGTTGAATGCTCGTCTGACCGGTAGCGTATCAACTGTGGTACGCAAAATCGTCGATTCGTCCGAGAACCGTGAATCGCTGCGCATCAGCGAATCCGATCCGACGATGTAGCTCTCGCCGGTCTCGCCCATACCTTCCTGGAACTGCATGATTGCGTTGATCTCGTCTACAGACATTTGCATCGCAAGCACACCGAGAAGGTGCCCGCCATCGTAGACCGGACTGGCGATGAAGCTGGCGGGTTCGTCGTTGCTCGGTGGGTAAGGCGCGAAGTCGGCGAACGCAACGAACCTCTTGTCACCCGCACCAGCGGCCGCCCGAAATACCTCACCAAGACCCGTGTCACGCCAGGGTCCGTCAACAAAGTTCGTTCCGAAGTCCTGTTCCTTGTACGCCGAGTAGATCAGGTTCCCTGCCGGATCGAACAGGAACACATCGTAGAAACCCTTGACGTCAAGAAATCTGCGCAGACGTGGGTGAATCGCCGCGTGCACTTCGCTGTACAGGGAGCCGTCATCCACACTGTCCAGCCGGGAGCCCTCTTCATGAGGATTCTCCAGAACATACTGACGGTGCAGCAAACTTGCGGCTTCGGACCCGCGATCATCCCACGCTTCCCGCAACGACGTCAGAAATTCTACGAGGGTTGGATTCTCAGACCACAGGATGACTTCTGAGCGCACTGTGTTCAGGTGTTGTTCGAGCGCACCGCGACGCAGTTCCATTAGAGTAACGACTGCACGACGGACGCGGTTCGTGTAGTCGTTCATCTCTTTCCGGACCATTGTCGCAAGCAGGACAATCAGAACCGCCGAAGCAATACCGATCACCCAAACCTGAAGCCTGTTGGATTTCATCGCGATGCTTTCTCGGACAGTTCGGCGCTGCGTCGATCCAGGATGCCATTCACCATTTCCCAGGCGAAAACAAAGAAACTGAACCCCTCCGGACTGATGTTGCCGACCTCGGCGTCATCGACCACACGTCCACCGATCTCGAAGAGTTGCTCCCGGTATCGATCGATCTCACTGATGTCAGTGAGCACCTCCACTTTTGCTCCGACTTCAAGTACACCACGGTTGTATGTGTCAACGCGGCGTTTGCGTCCACGGGAAACAACCTGTAGCAATCCCGAGGCCAGCAAAGCAGCCATCGTCAAAACCAACGCGATGGTCTCGGCGTTTTGCTGCAGGAACGACGGTTCGTGGCGATCGTAATATTGCTGTGCACCCGGATGAACGGGAATAAAAGACCCACCTCCGGCCCGCGGAGGTGAGACAAAACCTGCAAGAGGTGTGAGCGCTACGAGCTCGCGTCGTCGTTCGAACATTGTGCGTGTGATCTTGTTGACCATGTCATCGGGAACGCTGGCGTCAACGATAAACACGCGTTGAACATTCACGCTGGGAAGGTCACTGGCTGGAATCGGCGGAGACCCGCGATATGAACCCACCGGAATGGTACCGGTCGCGAGCACCGGCTGTTTCAACTGCATCGCCGCACCCTGCCGAATCGGAATCACGCGGATCGGAACTTCATCGATCAGATCCACGATCGACTGGTTGCCGGCTGCGCGGACTCTGAAAACCGCATCGGCCGCTCCGTCGATCAAGGCCCAGTTGGCAGACGAGGTGGACATCGGCAGGGCCTCGAACTGGTCGGCAGTCAAACCGTAGTGGTCCGCGAGAAGCCAAAACGAGCGATACTGGCCACTGTCGGCGGGTGGGAGTGCGATCCGGCGACCAACGAGATCAGCGACACTTTCTATTCCCGAATCAGCCCGTGCAACGAGCTGGAACACGTCGGGATAGAGTTGTGCGACCAGGCGTGCCGGCGCGGACGCTCCTATGTCGGCTTGTACCGCAGCGAAGTCGACTCGACCTTCGTTCAGCAATCGTACGCTTTCACCCGAACCGGTCGTCTCAACGACGGTAACACGAAGGTTCGGATGGTGTTGTTCAACAACATCGCTAATCGCCTGTGCGATTGAGAACGCTTCACCGTCATCGGGTCCGGCGGCAAAACGCACGCGAGTAACCGTTGTTTGATCCTGCAACCACAGACCTGCCGCAAGCAGTGCGAGCATCAGCGCGGCAAACACGGTCAATGATTTGACGGTCATACCCGTGAAACGCACAGAAATGATGCCCGGTGCAGACACCGGGCAGCAGGCATAGATCCAGGGGGCGACGACGTGCCCCCCGACTCTATGTTTCGCTGAATCGGCGCGTTGTCGCGCCGTATCGTCCGGACGTCAGGACAGACGACGGCGAATCGCCGTCAGACCCGCGCCGAATGCGACGAACAAACCGCCCAGCAGACCGATCAGTGGCAACGGGCTGGCCGTTGTCGGCATCGGTGCCGGTGCTGCTATCGGTTCTTCGACAAACGCAACCGTGATCACTTGTACGGTCACGTCTTCCGGAACCTGGGCAAAGGCCCAGCGGTCGCTCGCTATATACAAACGAATGTCTTGTCCACGATTCAGATCGACCACGTTGGTCATTCGACCGCCGACCTCGACATGCATGCGGTCGCGTCCTGGCTTGACGTAGGTCGTCGGACCATAGCTGCCATCTGGGTGTTGGAACCGTAGCGTCACGGCACCGTTCGGATGTGCACGCTGGACTTCGGCGGCCATCTTCACGTATTCCGAACCATCACGTTCCACGACGCTCAGGCAATAACTGGCGGCGTCCGGGAAATTGGACAATACCTGCGAGCCCCAGACGACATCGTCGCAGGTCTGCGCAAAGGCAGTCGACATGCCGAAACTGAGCATCACTGTGCCCAAAACGATTGATACGAGTTTTCTCATTTTTTAGTGCTCCCTCTCCCCGAGATAAACCGAGACCCTTCGCCTATTCCTTATTGTTCATGACGATGAGCGGTCTGCGGACTTTTCCACGAGCTCGCCCCAGACGATATAGCGTTCCGGAGCGTGCCCGACGAAATAGAATGGATAACAGGTCACCAGCGTGATCGTCGGGGTTTCTGTCGGCGCCAACGGACTGTTGTCATCCTTGTCGACGATGAACACGTCGGTGATCGTGTATGTCAGTATATCGGTGAGCGTTTGTACTTCGATCGAATCGCCCACCTTGATGTCTTTTAACCCACGGAAGTAACCGTCACGGTGTCCGGCGATTCCGAAATTCCCAGCGTCACCCGCCTCCGGGGTGCCGACGATGTGCCCGACTCCGCGGTTCAGTACCAGTGCGTTCGTACCTTCGTACACCGGTACCGTCAGACCGAGCTTCGGTATGGCTAGCACGGCTTGTGGCAATCCGACCGGGACTTGCAGGCTCGCCTGATAGTCATCGATCCGGTCCTGATTCCACAGGCTCATGTCCGGTTCCGGAATCTTCTCGAAGCTCGACGGTGTTTCGCGGGTTGCGAGTGTGTTCGACTCTGTGTGTCCCGGATCGGCGGCGCTGGCGAGCTGGATACGGGCGTCCTCGAACGCGGCCACATCGCTGTGTCTGGCGACTGCGGCATCGGTTCGGGCGCCGGCGTAGAAAACGATCAGGGCGATACCGGCTACCCAGCACAGAACCTCGCCGGTGCGAACAAGCACCGCGGACAAACGATTTATGCGTGATCGACTGCTTTCGGAGTTCACGTGTCTATTTCAATTCGGTGGCAGTGTGCGCTGCACCATCGCGGGTTTCCGGCAAGTTTAGCAGCAAGCCGCCATCGGTTGCACCTGAAATCTGGAATTCGTCTCGATGGATATTGCACCGCAGCATCCTTTCTGCTCAGGCTGATGTTTCGCTTTGTTTTGCAACGGCCTCGGCGGCGGCTTTGACGGCTTCCGGGTCGCCGAGAAAACGTCGGTTCAACGGTCTGTCGCCATCGAGGTCATAGACGATCGGCACACCGGTCGGGATGTTGAACTGTGTGATCTCGTCGTCGTCCATGCCATCGAACATTTTGACCAGTGCCCTCAGACTGTTGCCGTGCGCCGCAATGAGCACATCGCCGTCGCCGTTCAACGCCGGTTTGATGCTCTGCTCCCAATACGGTTTTACCCGATCCAGCGTGTCGGACAGCGATTCGCTGGCGGGCAACAGCGACGGATCCACATCCGCGTAACACGGATCGTTGATCGGGTGACGGTCGTCGTCGGTTTCGAGTGCCGGTGGTGGCGTCGCATAGCTACGGCGCCAGATATGCACCTGTTCGGCACCGTATTTCGCAGCAGTTTCGGCCTTGTTCAGACCCTGCAGGGCACCGTAGTGTCGTTCGTTCAGACGCCAGCTGCGCTCTACCGGAATCCACATCCGGTCGAGCTCATCGAGCACGATCCAGAGCGTTCGGATGGCACGTTTCAACACGGAAGTGAACGCAAGACGCAAATCGACACCTTCTTCGGTCAGCAGACGCGCCGCTTCGACGCCTTCCGCACTACCCTGCTCGGTCAGATCGATGTCGTTCCAACCGGTAAACAGATTTTCCTTGTTCCAGATGCTTTGCCCGTGTCTGAGCAGGATCAGTCTGGCGCTCATCAACACACTCCGCGCGCGGGACGAAGAAAACTAGCAGATATGTGCAGTGCGCGCCACAAACCGGCGAAGCTGTAGCGACTTTGTTCCGGGGATCATCCGGCCACGGCAAACTGATGTTGTTCGGTACTGTCCTGCATTGCGGTCGTCGACGCCTCGCCACCGGTGATCGTGTTCTGAACAGCGTCGAAGTAACCGGTTCCGACAAACGACTGATGTTTTACGGCACGGAAACCGTGTTGCTGGTTCTCGAACTCGCGTTCCTGCATTTGTGAATAGGCATACATGCCTTCGCCCCGATAGGCCCTGGCAAGTTCGAACATCGACAGATTCAAAGCATGCCAGCCGGCTAGTGTGATGAACTGAAACTTGTAGCCCATCGCGTTGAGTTCTTCGCGGAAACGCTTCATCGTCGTGTCATCAAGATTGGCTTTCCAGTTGAACGACGGGGAACAGTTGTACGCCAGCATCTTGTCCGGGTATTCAGAACGGATCGCTTCGGCGAACTCCTTGGCTTCCATCAGGTCCGGCTTCGAGGTTTCACACCAGACCAGATCAGCGAACGGCGCGTAGGCGAGGCCCCGCGAGATTGCCTGGTTCAGACCGGACTGCACGCCGAAGAAACCTTCGGAAGACTGTTCCCCGGTCAGGAACCGCTTATCGCGCTCGTCACAGTCTGATGTGAGCAGTCCGGCAGCATGGGCATCCGTGCGTGCGATAACGATACTCGGCACATCGAGCACGTCGGCGGCTAGACGTGCCGCGATCAGCTTGTTGACCGCCTCTCTGGTTGGCACCAGCACTTTGCCACCGAGGTGACCGCATTTCTTCGCGGAAGAAAGCTGATCCTCATAGTGCGCGGCGGCAGCACCGGCGCGGATCAGGTGCTTCATCAGTTCGAAGGCATTCAGGTTGCCACCGAACCCGGCTTCGGCATCGGCAATGATCGGTACGAGCCAATCGATCGAATCATCGCCGTCCAAGTGATGGATCTCGTCGGTACGCAGCAGTGCGTTGTTGATGCGTTCGACCATCTTTGGTACCGAGTCGACCGGATACAGACTCTGATCGGGATACATCTGACCGGCGCTGTTGCCGTCGCCGGCGACCTGCCATCCCGAGCAATAGATCGCATTCAGACCGGCCTGCACCTCCTGTACGGCCTGATTGCCCGTGACGGCGCCGAGAGCACAAACAGGATCGTCTTCTTTCAACGCGTCCCAGAATCGTTCGGCGCCACGACGCGCCAGTGTGTATTCAATACGCACCGAACCGCGCAGACGTGTCACCTCATCAGCCGCATACGGGCGGACGACATCCTTCCAACGCGGGTTGTTCGTCCAGTCGTTCTTCAACAGTTGATTCTGCGTCTGTTTGTCCATCGTTGGTGCTACTCCAGAAATTCGTACGCGGGAACGGTCAGAAACTCGTCAAACTCATCGTTGTGGATCATGCGTGCAAAAAGCGCTGCCGCTTCTTCGAAGCGCCCGTCGTCAAATCGCTCGGCACCCACTTCCGAACGAATGTCTTCGAGCGTGATCTCGAGCCAGCCGTTCATGACATAGGGTCTCGCCTTCTGCCCACACTCGAGCGTCGCGCCGTGCCGGCACCATTGCCACAACTGAGACCGGCAGATCTCGGCTGTCGCGGCGTCTTCCATCAGGTGATACAGCGGCACACAACCGTTGCCCGACAACCAGGCTTCGATGTATTGCACGCCGACACTGATGTTGTGACGAAAACCGGCTTCCGTGATCGCACCGGACGGGGCTCTGAGAAGATCTTCGGCGGTGACAGACACGTCTTCACGCAATCGATCGAGTTGGTTTGGCCCAGTCATTACAGAATCGAATGCTGTCAGCGCGATCTCCACCAACCCCGGATGCGCGATCCAGGTGCCGTCGTGACCGGCTCGTGCTTCGCGTTCTTTGTCCGCGCGGACCCGCGCGAGCGCTATCTCGTTCGCTTCTTCGTCGTCGCGGATCGGAATTTGCGCCGCCATACCACCCATCGCGTGGGCACCACGCCGGTGACAGGTCTGGATCAGCAGTTCTACATAGGACTTCAGAAAATGGCGGTTCATCGTGACGCCGGATCGATCCGGCAGGATGCGTGTCGGATCGTTCCTGAATTTCTTTATGAAACTGAAGATGTAATCCCAACGGCCACAGTTCAGTCCCGCCGAGTGATCCCTGAGTTCGTAGAGAATCTCGTGCATCTCGAATGCAGCAAGAATCGTTTCGATCAGGACGGTCGCCTTGATCGAACCACGTGGAATACCGAGCGTGTCCTGTGCGGCGACAAAGATGTCGTTCCACAGACGCGCTTCCAGATGGCTCTCGAGTTTTGGCAGATAAAAATACGGACCGGTACCGTTTGCGATCAGTGTTTCGGCGTTGTGATAGAAGTACAACGCGAAATCGAAAATCGATGCTGATACCGGTTCGCCGTCGACCAGTACGTGTTTCTCTTCGAGATGCCAGCCACGTGGCCGCACGATCAGCGTCGCGATCTCATCTTTCAATGCGTAGTGCTTGCCGCTGCGTGCATCGGTATATTCGATCGTACGGTTCACCGCGTCGCGCAGGTTGACCTGTCCTTCAACGATGTTTCGCCAGGTCGGTGAACAGGAGTCTTCGAAATCGGCCATGAAACACTTCACATCGCAGTTCAGTGCATTGATGACCATTTTGCGGTCGACCGGGCCGGTGATTTCGACACGACGGTCCTGCAGATCGGCTGGAACCGAAGCGATCTGCCAGTCGCGCTCACGAATTTCCGAGGTGTGTTCCAGAAAATCAGGAAGACGACCGTCGTCGATTTCCCGCTGACGTTCGCGTCGCAGTTCGAGCAGTTCTTCGCGGCGGGGACCAAACTCGCGTTGCAGGTTCGTGACGAAACGCAGCGCGTCGGGTGTCAGGATTTCGCTGCCCGCTGCGTCCACCGACATCGTGATCTTGACGGCCGGGACAACAGTTGCGGTCTGAGCAGTTGACATGGGGTTCATATTACGGGCCGTTGAGTTAAAATGAAGCAAAATTTCACTAGGAAAATTTTACAGTGTTAATTTCACAATATACTTATGTCAAATAAGTCCAGCCTGCTCCGCAAGACACATTTCGTCGGCGCAAAGATCCGCGCATTGCGGAAACAAAACGATCTGACGCTGGAAGACCTGTCAATCCGCTGCATTCAGATCGATCGCGACGCCGCGCCGTCGGTCTCGTATCTGAGCATGATCGAGAATGGCAAACGCGTGCCGTCGGGCCGGCTCCTGAAGCTGCTATCGGAAGTGTTTCAAAAACCGGAGAGCTGGTTTCTCGACGAACACGTACAGGCTGAAGCAGCGCCCAAAAAGGCGAGCGGTGGCGGTATCGAAGGCATTCCATTGGAACCAGGATTCCTGTTCTCGAAAGAGCTGCTCGAAACCGCGATTCCGGAACTGTTGGCGCAAACCGGCACCAACGGCCGGCAATTTGCACACCTTCTCATTCGGTCCTACCAGGAAGCACGCCAGAACCGCTTTCCCGACCTCGAACGGGCCGCAGAAGAAATCGGCAGGAAACAATTTCCGCTGAACGCGGATGACCTGCAGCGTTTCGCGAAACGCCAGGGTCTGAAAATTCGCTGGTTCGACAAGCGAGGTTCGCGTGCGCGTACCGAAGCAGGACGCGCGGCGCGTACCTTCGTTCGCTCGTTCTTTGACGCACCGAATACGGTCTATCTGAACCGGGCGCTCGAGAGTCAACCACAACGACTGAAGTACGATCTGGCGACACACATCGGTCACAGCCTCCTGCATGACGGGGATGGTTTGCGTTCACCGCAGACGACAGGAGTACATCCGTCGGAACTCGGACAAAGTCATGGAATCAACCCGCAGGACATCCTGTATGCGTGGCGCGATTTCGAATGCAGTTTCTTCGCCGGAGCATTGTTGTGTCCGCGGCTTCCGTTTCGACAATTTCTGACGCGCCACGCCTACAGCGTCGAAGTCGGCAAGCAACTGGATTTGTCACCGTCGGTCGTGATGCGTCGGATGACATCGGTATCTCCCTACCGGCACTGGCATTTCTTCGACGCTTATCCTCCCGGACAACTGCGTGCAGTCTATCGCGGCAACGGCATCCCGCTGCCGTGGGGCAACATGCGTCTGGTCGACGATCCTTGTCGACACTGGGCGGTATTCCGGATGCTGAACAGCCAGAAAAAGCGGCCGTTTGCACAGATCTCGATTCTCAAGGATGTGCATAACAGCCACCTGTACTGTTGCGAATCCGTTCGCACCCGCGACGTGGCGGGAAATATGCACGTGTTGTGTGTCGGTATCGAACTCGTACCGGCACTGGAATCACAAGGAATCAATCCGGGCGAGGTCGTTTCCGCGATCGACGACGCCTGTTGTCGTTCCGGTGGGTCGGCGGAGGTACCTCAAGACGCCCGTGAGGCACTCACGCGGGTATCCAAAGTGCTCAACATCGGCTGGATCACAAAAGGACTGGAGTCGCCTGCGAATCTGATCTGTCCACGCAGTTCGGCATGTCCACGTCCACAGCATTGCACCGGTACCAGAGCGAAGGTGCAACGTTCGTGGTTCGAAACACTGCGCGATGAGATTCGCGCCGAGGGATAAGAAACGGTTCGTGGACTATTTCTTCGAACCCCCACTGCCCGCTTCGATTCCTGTGGCACAGGATACATCCCGCTTTCCGGTGCGCCGTATTTACTGCGTCGGCCGCAACTACGTCGAACACGCACGCGAGATGGGTGCAGATCCCGACACCGAACCACCGTTTTTCTTTTCCAAGCCGGCCGATGCGCTGGTTCCGGGCGGAGGACCGATCCCCTACCCGCCGCTGACCAAAAGGCTCGATCACGAAATCGAACTCGTCGCTGCAATCGGCCGAACCGCCGATCACATCGATGAAGTGAGGGCCAGAGACTGCATTGTCGGATACGCAGTCGGCGTTGATCTGACGCGACGCGATGTCCAGGCGAGAGCGAAAGAACGCAACCAGCCATGGGACCTGAGCAAGGGATTCGATCATTCCGCACCGATATCGATGATGCGCCCGGCCGGTTTGATCGGACACCCCAGCCACGGCCGGATCGAACTTTCGGTGAATGGCGACATCCGTCAGTCGGCTGACCTCGCCGAAATGCGCCTGTCACCGGCCGCTTTGATCGCGGAATTGTCAAAACAAATCACCCTGAAACCGGGTGATCTGCTGTTTACCGGCACACCGTCTGGTGTCGGACCACTCAACCGCGGTGATCACGCCGTTGCAATGATCGAAAACATTGGCAAAGTCGCGATCGAGATTTCTTCGGAATAGTTATGCCACGCGCTTGATCAGTTCATCGATCGGCCGCGTCTCTCCAACGTACGTGCCCTGCGCGTAGTCCACACCGATCACACGCAGTTTCTCGAATACTTCCTTGGTTTCGACGTACTCTGCAACTGTTTGTTTGCCCATCATGCTGGCGATCTCGGAGATCGCGCGCACGATCGCCAGATCGGTTTCAGAATCCACTATCCCGCGGACAAAAGCTCCGTCGATTTTCAGCACATCAACGGGCAAACGTTTGAGGTTGATGAACGACGACACGCCACTGCCGAAATCATCCAGTGCGAAACGGCAACCGAGATTTTTCATCGAGTGTACGAATCCGATTGCACGGCCGATGTTCGCGATTGCCGCCGTTTCGGTGATCTCGAAGCATACGCGTGATGCTATTGGTCCCAGCGTCACGATCTCTTCACGAACCGTTTCGAGAAACTCATCGTCGTTGAGTGACAAACCGGATAAATTGATCGAACACATTTTCAGATTACAGACGTGCTCGGAATCGTGACGCAGTCGCGCCACCATATTTTGTACAACCCAACGATCAATGGCAGGCGAAAGGCCGTGCCGTTCGGCGATGTGCAGGAAATCACGGGGAAATACCCGTTCACCGTCCCGCCGCATGCGAACCAGCACTTCGTAACGCCGGCCACCATCGTCATGTGCTACAGACACGATAGGCTGATAAACGAGCTCGAACCGATCTTCCTGGATCGCCCGCGCGACTGCATCCAGCATCTCGAGGTCATCACGGTAGCGCACAAGTTGATTGTCGTCTTCCCGGTACACCCGTACACGTTGCTGGCCAGCGTTTTTTGCCGCGTAACAGGCGGCGTCCGCTGCAGTAAGCAGCTCCGTCAGGTCATCCCGTCCGGAACCGAACGGGACGATACCGATACTCGCGCCGATCTCGAAAACGCGTTCTTCCCACAAGAAACGGAAATCGAGGATGGCATCCAACAACGACCTGGCGATCGCCTCTCCACTGTCAGTCGTTGTATTGGGAATCAGGAGGGCGAATTCGTCGCCGCCGAGCCTGGCTATCAGCGCATCTTGTGGCACCTGATTGGCAAACATTCGACCGAGCTGCCGCAACAGTTCATCGCCAGCCAGATGTCCACAGGTATCGTTGATACGTTTGAAGCGGTCCAGATCGATATAGCAGAGAACATGTCTGTTTGAACCGTTGTCTTCCAGCAAACCGTTCAGACGTTTCCTGAATGTGTGCCGGTTGTACAGGCCGGTCAGTGAATCGTGTGTCGCGTTGTACTCGAGCGAACGAGCCAGCTTTTTGTTCTCGGACAGTTCGACTCGCAGCGCTTCGGTCTGTCGAGCGACCTTACGTTGTAGCGACCGATTCCAGTACAGACTGATGAGGGCGGCCAGGCCGAAAACGATGACGCCGGCCAGCAGGTAACGCATCACGGCAGGCGATACCACTGCTTCCCGCCCAAACCAGCGGTTGTAGATCTCCTGATACTCGCCACTCGCGCGAACTGCGGCCAACCCATGGTTCAAATCTGCCAGAAGCTCTGCGTTTTCCTTCCCAACCGCGAACGCCAGATCGACCTCAATGAGTGGCGGGCCGGTTGTTTCGAGGCTCGTGAATCCGTAGCGGGGTGCGATGTGTTCAGCCGGTTCGTTCGGGACGAACGCGACGTCGCCTTCACCGTCGCGCAACGCCCGCAGCGCTTCGGGTTCACTGATCACGGTGACGATGTTCTGGAAGCCTCGACGAAGCAGTTCCTCGTGCGCGAGGCTGTCTCGCTCGACAATGAGCGCGAGCCCCCGATATTCGCCCGGTGTTTGTGGCGAGACGGTGTTCTCGCGCACGAATGCGGAATAAGCGACTTTGTTGTGAGGTTCGGAGAAATCGACTTCCTGCCGGCGCTGTTCCGAGACGAGCATGCCACCCAGAACATCGACCTCGCCGCTGTCCAGATCAGCACGAATCT
>JAZFZN010000309.1:0-2301 GCA_036475515.1 Gammaproteobacteria bacterium | reverse complement strand
ATTAGCCGGAGATTCCAGAACGATGTTGTTGCGGATGACCGCATCGGCCGCTGCCTGGATACCGGAGTCCCCGCAGTTCCACATTACGTTGCCTTCGATGATGTTGCGTGGTTGGCCTTCCGTTCCGTAGACCAGGATGCAGGGAAAGTTCGTGTCGTAAATGACGTTGTCGCGGACAACATTCGAGTGTGAACCTTTCTTGATCTCGATTCCGTCACCCTGGGTCGCGGACAGCGTATCGTGGATCCAGTTGTTTTCTATGATCGAGTCACTGACGACACAGGTTGCGTCGTTGCAACCGACATACATACCCTCGCCGGTTCCGGCGGTCCGTGTAATGTGCGTGCGACGCACGACGATGTGGTGCATGTCGGATCGGAAGTTGACGCCGACATCGATGTCGTGGATGAACAGATCCTCGAGCGTGATAAACGACGGGTTGCCATTCATGTTGATCCCGTCGCCGTTGCCGCTGATTTCCAGTCCACGGATCGTGACGTAGCTGGCACCTTCGAGATTGATCGTATTCTGAGCGGTCGAACCTGCCGGCCGCGTGATCAGAGGTTTCGTTTCGCCATCCGCGCCTTTGATCAGTACAGGTTGGGCGGCGGTGCCCTGCACGCCAATGCTGATGCGTCCGGTGTCGTTGTAGGTCCCCTCGTGGACGATCAGTGTGTCGCCAGGGTTCAGGCTCCCAACCGCGGATTCGAAACTATCGCCCGGGAAGATCTCGATCACATCGGCCAGCGACGGCTGCGTGGCCATCGCTATCACGAGCAGCAAGCCACGAAGTGTTTTAACGGGGTTCATTCGCCACAGTCCTTTTCGGCGCCAGACGTGACTACAACGGGTTTCTGCGCCGGCGTGCAATCGCCAGAGCCACCGGTATGAACAGCAGCCCCCCACCGCCACCGGAGTTACCTCCCCCGCCACCACCGGGCGGGGGATTGCCACCGCCGGAGCCAATTCTTACGGTGACGCTGCGTGTCGTGCTGCCACCGAGACCGCTACACGTCAGCGAAAACGTCGTGTCCTGATTGATCGGACCAGCGGTTTCGGAACCGGAAGTCGCCTTGCCGCCGCTCCAGCCGTCACTGGCAGAACAGGAGTCGGCATTGGTCGTCGACCAGGTAATCGTGGTTTGCCCGCCGGCAGCGACTTCAGCCGGATCTGCGGATATCGCGATGTTCGGCGCCGATGCTTTGCCAGGACCCCGCGGAACGATGGCCCATTGCGGATCGTTGTCGTAGCCCGGTGTGGTCGGGGTGCCGGTGAAGCGATCCCACTGCTCCTGGGTTGCGAGGCCGGCATCGACCGAGATCGCCAAACCGGGCTGCATGTTCGCGTAGTAGCTGTCCGGTTCGTCCGGACGACCGTCCATATCACCGTTCGCATTGCAGGACGCGGAACCATAGTTCGCTTCATACATCTGCCGGAACGACGAATAGTACGAATTCGAGGTCGGACCAGCACCGGCATCGTAGCGGTAGGTCGGGGCTTTTTGGAAACAGAACTCATCCGACGCGACACCCATACGGCCGGCCGGCCATCTCGCCAACCAGTCCCGCATCGGCTTCGCTTTGTCAAAGCCGAGTTCATACATGTAACCGAATACCCAGGAGAACCAGTCCGCCTGCCAGGGAGAAACCTGCGGGTAGTCGTAGTCCTGAATGAACCCGAGGACATTCGTCATCGGATCCGACCATTTGCCCTGACGGTCGAGAATGTTGTTGTCGACTCGGTCAGAGAGATACTGTTTCAACGGATGGCTGTCCGGTGTGATGTAGGCCGCCTGTGCCAATGTCCGTAGCGACCAGATCTGGCCGCGGTTTTGTACGCCAAAAATGCCTTTGCTGCCCTGGCGGGTACCGGGATTCGTCCAGACCATGTTCCAGTTCGCCCAGAACTGGATCTCCTCGAGATAGAAATAGTCTCCGGAAATCGAATAGGCGAGATAACCGATCGATGCGCCGTGTGCCTGATCGTGTGACAGCGGATTGCCACCGCTGGTCGACGGCAGACCCGTCGGGCTGCCGTTCTCGCTGACATTCGGGTATGTCGCGATCGAGACCGGGTAGCCGGTACTCTCGTCCCGATAATGAATCGAATAGGAACCGCCTGCGCTGCCGTTGGCCAGTGAGGCTGCACGCGCACGCTTGTCGCCGGTGACAGCGTAAACGGCATCCCAACGCGCCAGCGGCGCAATCTGATCGCTGGCCCCTGTATCCGCAAAGTTGGTGCGCAGATTGCCCTGCCCCATCGGTTCAACAGTGTTGATCATGCTGTCCAGATAGGAATTCG
>JAZFZN010000308.1:0-5550 GCA_036475515.1 Gammaproteobacteria bacterium | reverse complement strand
AGAAAATCGAACAGTTCTCTATCGAGAACGAGCAACGCGCCCTGGAAGTTCAAAAGGCCTTGAACAATGCCGCGTCCGGTAGTCTCGACATCGCCAAAATCGAGAAAAAGCAACGCCGGCGCAGACCCGCGGCGCCGTTCACGACCTCGACACTGCAACAGGAAGCGTCCCGGAAACTCAGTTCTTCCGCTCAGAAGACCATGCGCACCGCACAAGGCCTGTACGAAGACGGACTCATTACATATATGCGTACCGACTCCGTCACGCTTGCCAATGAGGCGTTGGCGGACTTGCGCAGCGTGATTGCAGAGCGGTACGGCAAGAAGAATGTCCCGGACGAACCAAATTTCTACAAGACCAAAGCAAAAAACGCGCAGGAAGCACACGAAGCGATTCGTCCGACTTCTGCAGCACAGATGCCTGAGTCGCTGAAGGATCGGCTGGACGCCGATCAACTCAAGCTGTACACACTCATCTGGCAACGAGCCGTGGCCTGCCAGATGATACCGGCCGTTTACGACACGGTATCCGCCGACCTGTTGGCCGGCCCGGATGGCGACAAGCGTCATCGATTCCGTGCCAGCGGTTCGACCCTGGTAGAACCCGGTTTCATCGCTGTCTACCAGGAAGGTGAGGACAACAACACGAAACCCGAAGACGACGACAAAGCTTTGCCGCCCCTGGAGGAAGGCGAATCGATCCCGTTGCAGGAGATTCGCGCCGACCAGCATTTCACTGAACCTCCTCCGCGGTACACGGAAGCAAGTCTCGTCAAAACCCTTGAAGAGTACGGCATCGGAAGGCCGTCGACTTACGCGTCTATTATTTCGACCTTACGCAATCGCGATTACGTAGAGATCGATCGGCGGCGTTTTACGGCAACCGACGTAGGGCGTGTCGTCAATCGTTTCCTGACACAGCATTTCACCCAGTACGTCGACTACGATTTTACGGCGCGTATGGAAGATGATCTCGACGCAATCTCGCGTGGCGAACAGGAATGGATACCTGTGCTCGATGAATTCTGGGAACCGTTCAACAAGCTCGTTCAGGAAAAAGAGGCATCCGTCACGCGTGAGGACGCGTCCCAGGCACGGGAGCTGGGCACGGATCCAAAGAGCGGTCGACCCGTTATTGTTCGTATGGGTCGCTACGGACCGTTCGTACAGATCGGACACCGCGACGACGAAGAGAAACCAAAGTTCGCCGGCCTGCGTCCTGGTCAGAAGATGGACCAGCTCGATCTCAAGGAGGCGCTGGAACTGTTCAAGCTGCCACGCAAGCTCGGAACGACGCCGGATGGCGAGGAAGTCTCCACCAGCATCGGTCGTTATGGTCCCTACGTAAAATACGGCGACAAGTTCGTTTCGATGCGCGAAGACGACCCGTATACGATCGGTGTCGAGCGCGCACTCGAACTGATCGAAGAGAAGAAGATATTCGATGCCAATAGAATCATTCAGGATTTCGAGGAAGAAGGGATTCAGGTCCTGAACGGACGTTACGGACCATACATAACAAACAAGAAGAAAAACGCCAAGGTTCCCAAGGACAAGGAGCCAAAAGAACTGACCCTGGAAGAATGCAAGGAATTGCTGGCGAACGCACCGGAACGTGGTCGTCGTCGCAAGAAGAAAAACGCAGCCACAAACGACGAGGCGGCTGCAACCAAGAAGAAACCTGCACGCAAGAAGAAAAAGAAGAAGCGGAAAAAGAAAAAAGCCGCAAGCAAGAAGGAGCAGTAGCGGGGAGACCCCATGGCGGGGACATTCGCAATCCGCAAGGCGGCACAGATCATCGAGGCCGGCGGTATCGTCGCTTACCCGACCGAAGCGGTCTGGGGTCTCGGTTGCGACCCGCTCGATGTCGACGCGCTGGAGGCACTCATCGCAATCAAGAACCGTGACCCTGAGAGGGGTTTTATCCTCATTGGCGCCGAACTCGAACACATTCAGCCATTTCTCACCCATCTCGAGGAAGAGACCATCGCGCGGATAGCGCCCAGCTGGCCTGGACCGGTGACCTGGATCCTGCCGGCGAACCCGGCGGTGCCGAATCTCCTGACTGGCTGGCGCAGCACGATTGCCGTACGTGTCACCGCCCATCCACTGGCCTCAGCGTTGTGCCGCGAGACCGATTCGGCGATCGTATCTACCAGCGCGAATCGAAGTGGCGGCCCGGCCGCGCGCAACGTACACGCGGTACGACGCATGTTCCAAAGTCAAATCGACTATGTGCTGCCCGGAAGCGTCGGCGGCGATCCACGACCCACCGAGATTCGCGACGGTCGGACCGGAGAGGTCCTGAGGCAAGCTTGAGTCGATGATCCGCGAACCCGACTACAGCGAATACAACTTTGCCGAGCTGTGCCAGGCGCTGGACGGTATCGACGCGGATCGCCATCCCCAACGGGTTGAACGCATCAAGGACGAGATCCGGACACGTGAACCGCCCCGGTTGCACGAACTGATCACCTGTCTCGTTCACCTCAATCACGAGAAATGGCCGGACGAGACGCGGTTTCTGCACCGACTCATCGATGAACGCGAAGAGGAAATCGCAGAAAGGTACAAACCGAAGACTCCAACCGACGGGACCAACATCGCTGGGACATTGCACCGCAACTTCTGGCGGAGGTGTCTGGCAAACCTCGTCGATCTGCTTGCCTTCGCGGTTACTCTGTCGCTCGCATCAGCTTGGTTCGTCGTACAGTTCCCAACCGCGGTGGACATGGAAGCCTTTTGGCGGTTCGCAATACAGATCCTGAATGTGGTGGGTTTGGCCTGGTACCTGTTCTATTTGATTCTTCCACAGGGACGGAGCGGCCGGTCCGGTGGCAAATGGGTGGCGGGCGTGCATCTCGTCGACAAGACCGAAGGCCGCCCGGGATATGTCAGAGCGCTCGTTCGCGACCTGCTGCCATTTGGCGCAATGATCGCGGCCGCCGTATTGCTGACGGTCTCAGGCCCGCTACCGGATCCGGACGCTGAACCCACCCAGGCTTTGCTCGGGTGGTTGAAGTCACCGGTTGTGTTGCTGTTCTTTCTGGCCCTGCCGTTGTGGCTGCTGATCGAAGTCCTCACAATGCCCCTCAATCGCCGGCAACGCGCCGTGCAGGATTGGATCGCGGGCACGCAGGTACTGCGCTGTCGTTTCCGACGGGGCGACCAGTGAACGACACGATCAACTCGGTGCACAGCTATCTGCTCGATCTGCAAAACCGGATCACGACTGCCTTCGAAGCGTTCGACTCCGAGAAGTTTAGCGTTGACGTATGGCAGCGCGACGAAGGTGGCGGGGGCGAAAGCCGCGTGTTGACCGACGGCTCGGTGTTCGAACGCGCCGGTGTCAATTTTTCTCATGTTTCCGGCGTTTCATTGCCGCCATCCGCGACAGCCAAACGCCCCGAACTCTCCGGCAAGACCTTCGAAGCCCTGGGCGTTTCTCTCGTCATCCATCCACGCAACCCTTATGCGCCGACATCGCATGCGAATGTACGTTTTCTTTCTGCCGGCGACTCTGACGAAGCCGTGTGGTGGTTCGGTGGCGGTTTCGACCTGACGCCCTACTATGGTTTCAAAGAGGATGCGGTTCACTGGCACAAGACAGCAGAAAAAGCCTGCGAACCTTTCGGTCCGGACGTGTATCCGCGCTACAAACAGTGGTGTGACGACTATTTCTACCTAAAACACCGTAACGAACCACGCGGTATCGGTGGTCTTTTTTTCGACGACCTGAACGAATGGGGTTTCGAAAAGTCTTTCGCTTTCCTGCAAAGCGTCGGCGACCATTATCTGCCGGCTTACCTTCCGATACTCGAGCGCCGCAAGGAAACACTATACGGCGACCGTGAACGCGACTTTCAACTCTATCGTCGTGGACGTTACGTCGAGTTCAATCTGGTCTATGACCGCGGCACTTTGTTTGGTTTGCAATCGGGTGGACGGACCGAGTCGATCCTGATGTCGTTGCCACCACTCGTGCGTTGGGAATACGACTGGACACCGGAACCCGGTAGTCCCGAAGCCGAACTGTATGATGTGTTCTTGAAACCGCGTGACTGGTTGTCACCATGAGTCTGCGTCCGTTTCATTTGGCGTTTCCGGTCAATGATCTGGAAGCCGCGAAAGCCTTCTATCGGGATCTGCTTGGTTGTTCGATTGGAAGGGAGTCGGACCGCTGGGTCGATTTCGATTTCTTTGGCCACCAGATCACTGCTCATCTGTGTGACGAACCCACGGCCGTATCGACCGCTTGCGTCGATCGCGAACAGGTGCCGACGCGGCATTTCGGGATGATTCTCGACTGGGCCGACTGGCACAGATTGCGCGACCGGCTGGCGGAAAACCAGGTCGAGTTCCTGATCGAGCCTCAGATTCGCTGGCCCGGAAAAATCAGCGAACAGGCGACCATGTTTCTGACCGATCCAGCCGGCAACGCGCTGGAATTCAAGTCCTTCAAGGACGATGCGCTGATCTTCGCTCTACAGGGCTGACGCTACTCCGTCCCGTCGCTGCCCAATTGATTCTCTCCCTTGCTCACCAGGCTACGCAGAAAGCCGGGCGTCAACAGCGATCCCGGCTGCACTGATGTCTGCGGGTTTTCGAATGGTCCCTCGACCGAGTAGTTCATCGCGATCAGACCTTCGCCCTTTCCGCCGACCAGGATTTTGTTGAGCACCGGAATCCTATCGAGAACCTTGCTGATTCTGTACAGCGGCACGACCACACCAGACAACTTCAGATTCCTGTCACCGGTATCGACCTCACCCTTCAGCGTCAATCCAACCGATCCGCCATAGGCGCGGAACAGGTCACTTTTGACTACGCCCTCTGAGAACTCGAAATCACCGTGGAACGACTTGAACTGAAGACCGTTCCCCTTCAGGGAACTGAACAGCTGGTCCAGTGAAGCCGCATTCAGTATCTGCGCCAGCGCCGGGAGGTTCTTGACCGAAAACCGATCGAGACTCAGTGTGCCTTTCAATGGTCCGCCCGGCAAAGGACCCTCACTTTCGCCGGCAATCGTCAGCCGACCGCCGGTCAGGTTCTCAAAGAGGGCTAGCGCACGCAGCACCGATCCGAGATCGTCAACGTCGACCTGCAACGGATATTGCCCGTCCGTCGCGGGTCCGTACACCACCGACATATGGTCGACACCCGGCACGTGTGTGTCTGTCGGCTCAAGCAGGCTCGAGTCTCGAGAATAGGGAACCTGTGCGCTGATACTGATCGCTTCCCAGCCCGCCGCGCCACGCGTCAGATCGGCCTTGATTCGTTCAAGCTGCCGATCTTCAGCAAACAGCACTTTGTCGAGCTCGTTGATCTGAATGTGCAGGTTCCGGTCCTGTGGTTGTGGCGCGCCGTCTGTCGTCGGCTTGCTGCTGCCAGGACTTCGCCCGGTTTCGACTGTGTCCCTTTTCATGAGTGGTGCGGCGTCGAATACGCCTCCACCCACGGTCACATCGATCTGTTGGTCCGTGACTTCGAAAACGACATTACGCAAATGACTGTCACCGGCCGAAACCGTGTCGAGGTCGAGTCGTCTGAA
>JAZFZN010000307.1:0-5665 GCA_036475515.1 Gammaproteobacteria bacterium | reverse complement strand
CGGCTACCACTGAGGCCTGCGATCTGAACGGCGCCGCCACCGTTCAACGAAATGACCAACCGGGCCCTGTCACTGAATCACGCGTCGCCGGACCGTTCCGGCCGGTCGTGGACTGTGATGGTATTGGTTGCGGCGGCACTCGTCCTGATCCCGCTCGCGATTGTTGTTGGTGCGCATCTGTCCCCGGACGACGAAGTCTGGAGTCACATCCGTGAACACGTGCTCGGGCGCGTTACGGTCAATACCGTGTGGCTGGTGGCCGGTGTCGTTCTGATCACCTCGATGCTCGGTACCGGTTTGGCATGGCTGACCGCTGCCTGTGAGTTTCCCGGACGGCGGTTTTTCGACTGGGCATTATTGTTGCCGATGGCAATGCCTGGGTATGTCGTCGGCTTCGTAATGATTGGCTTGTTCGAGTTCGCAGGTCCAATACAAAGCCTTCTGCGCGGAATGTTTGATACTGAGGTTGCATTTCCCGAGATCCGTTCCCGGGGCGGCGTGATACTGGTTTTGTCTCTCGTGCTTTATCCGTATGTGTATCTGTTGGCACGCAACGCGTTTCTGACCCAGGGGCGCCATCTTCTCGAGGTGGCGCGGTCCCTGGGTTGCCGTCCGGCCCGCGGTTTTTTCCGCGTGGCACTGCCGATGGCGCGACCGTGGATCGTCGCAGGTCTGTTGTTGGTCGTCATGGAAACGCTTGCCGATTTCGGAACCGTCGCTGCGTTCAACTATGACACCTATACAACGGCGATTTACAAGGCATGGTTCGACCTGTTCTCGATTCAGTCCGCGTTGCAACTCGCATCCGTGCTGATCGTGCCGGTGCTGCTGTTGTTGTGGTTCAACGAACGCATAGGCGGCCGCAAGCGATTCGAGACAATCGGTCCGGCGAACGGTCCCGGTCGTCTGCAACTGACCGGGTGGCAGGCGGTCGCCGCAACACTGTTCGTCGCTATTGTCTGGTTTGCAGCCTTCGCGCTGCCGTTTGCGCAGTTGTTGATCTGGGCAGCGGGTCATCTGACGACGGATCTGGATATGCGCTTTCTGCGCTATGTCGCCAATTCGCTGTTGTTGGCGAGCAGCGGCGCGGCGACCGTCTGTCTGCTCGCAACGCTGATCGCGTACGCGGCGCGGCAACGACCGGATGCTCTGACGCGCGGCGCGGCACGGGTTGCGACGCTTGGCTACGCGCTACCGGGAACAGTGCTTGCCGTCGGAATCTTTGTTCCACTCGCGGGTCTGTCGCGTGTTCTGAACGAAATGACCGGAGCGCAACTCCTGTTGCAGACAACGGTCATCACGATGCTGCTTGCATACACGGTTCGTTTTCTTGCCGTGGCCATGCAGCCCGTACAAACACATCTTCTGCGTGTCACGCCAAACATCGATGCGGCATCACGCATACTTGGCGTGTCCGGTCTCAGAATGTTGAGTCGCGTGCATCTGCCGATCGTAAAGGGTGGTTTGCTGACAGCCTTTGCGCTGGTTTTTGTCGACATCATGAAAGAAATGCCGATCACATTGATGACCCGGCCGGCCGGATGGGACACGCTGGCCGTGCGTGTGTTTGAAATGACGGCGGAGGGACACTGGCAACGCGCGGCTTTGCCGGCCGTCGCGATCGTTGCTACCGGGCTTGTGCCTGTTTTGTTGATCATCTGGCGGTCTGCTGATGCACCTCGACGTTAAGAACCTGCGCATCGCGCTGAACAGCGAAGTGGTGCTCGATGATGTTTCGTTCAGCCTCGAGCAAGGACAAATCGGTTGCCTGCTGGGTCCCAGTGGTTCCGGCAAAACCACGGCATTGCGTGCGATCGCCGGCTTTCAGACCCTGGCCGGTGGCGCGATCACGGCGGGCGGACAACTCGTCAGTAGTGCCGAGAAACTGGTACCACCCGAACACCGCGGTATGGGCATGGTCTTTCAGGACTACGCGTTGATGCCGCATCTGACAGTCAAACAAAACATCGCCTTTGGGCTGCACCGGCTGACCCCGAAAGCGGCACGCGATCGCGTAGCTGAAGTCATCGAGCAGGTCGGTTTGAATTCTGCAGCACAGCGCTACCCGCACGAACTGTCGGGTGGACAACAGCAGCGCGTGGCCCTTGCGCGTGCGGTCGCACCACGACCACGTTTGCTGTTGCTTGATGAGCCGTTTTCGAATCTGGATGCGGAGTTGCGTGAACGTTTGAGCACCGAGCTTCGGGATTTCCTCAAGAACACCGGCATCACCGCATTACTCGTCACTCACGATCAGCTCGAGGCCTTCGCGATTGCTGAGGAAATTGGCCTGCTGGAAAACGGTAAGCTCGTGCAATGGGATACGCCGTACAACCTCTATCACCGGCCTGCAACGCGTTTTGTCGCGGATTTCATCGGTAGCGGTGTGTTTCTCGCCGGAAAAGTGGAACAGGACGGTTGTGTTGTCACCGAGGTTGGCGAACTGTACGGCAAACTTGCAGGGTCATCTCCTGTGTCCGGTGCGTCGGTCGACGTGCTGATCCGCCCCGATGATGTCGTCTATGATCCGGAAAGCTCGCTGCGGGCGAGAATTGTCCGGCGTGCGTTTCGCGGCGCCGAAATCCTGTACACGCTCGAACTCGACGGCGGGACGCGCTTGCTGACACTGGTCGCTTCGCACCACAACCATCGTATCGGCGACACGATAGGCATCCGTCTCGACACCGACCATCTGGTTGTGTTTCCGACGTAGCAGTCCCTCACTCAATCTCGGCCGGTGCAGCAAGGCGTGAGCGGTATTGCTGTTCTCGGGACACTACCCCGAAAAACTGGGGTCAGAGAGTATTTTTTAAGTCCTTGATTCTTATCGAATGATTCTGAATCAACTGCTTGTCTCTTTCTTGTACGAAAAGAATCAAGGACTTAAAAAATACTCTCTGACCCCAGTTTTTAGTGAGAAGCACTCCACGGCCGATCGGGCTGCGTTCAGGGTTGCAGGCGGGTGGCTTTCCACGGATCGGCGTCGAAACCGTCGCCCTCTGGTGCGAGGGATCGCGTCCAAATCGCACGGTCGTGCAAACGACCTTCCGCACTGGTCCACAGTTCGACGCTTGCGAACCACAGACGATAGCCACCCCAGAAATCAGGTCGTGGCACGGTGTTGTCCGCAAAGCGTTGCTTTGCACGCTCCAGCCGTTCGATGAGTGCACCACGGCTGGTCACGGGTTCGCTTTGTTCTGATGCCCAGGCCGACAGCTGACTGGTCCGATCACGCGACGCGAAGTAGCGGTCGCTTTCTTCGTCGGGTGACCGCACCACCGGCCCGGAAACGCGCACCTGCAGCCCGAGTTCATCCCAGTGGAACATACCCTCGGCCAGCGTGTTGCCGTCCAGTTCCCGGGCCTTGCGCGACCGGTAGTTCGTGTAGAACACCAGGTAACCCGGATCTGTGACCAGACTCTTGGCGAGCACCATGCGTACCGATGGCAGACCGGTGTCTGTGTTCGCAGTCGCCAGGGCCATCTTCAACGGATTCGGACCGGAGTGCCGGTCAGTCGCATACCGCAGCCAGGTCTCCAGCAGACCCAGCGGCTCGTCGGGCAGGATTTCCGGCAATGTCTTCTCTGCAATCATCGGCTTGTTCAGTTGATGTGTCGGCTGCGCCGGATCAGAACCAGAAACAATGGTACGCCGAGCAGCGCGGTCAGCGCACCGACCGGTAGTTGTCGGGGTGCGGCGATGGTACGGGCGGCGGTATCGGCGAATATCAGCAGTGCGCCACCGAGCAAGACAGCGCCCGGTATCACGATGCGGTGGTCTGAACCGGCGACCAGGCGGATCAGATGTGGTGTCAGCAGACCGACGAAACCGATCGTGCCGGCCGTCGTGACCGCGACCGCCGTCAACAGCGATGCCATCAGATAAATTCCGATACGCAACGGACGTACACTGACCCCGACCGTCGCGGCGCGTTGTTCTCCATGTGCGAGTACGTTCAGTTGGCGGGCGAGCAAAACACCGATGATTGTTGCTACCGCGAGTGTCAACAACGGACCGCGTGTGTTTTGTGCGAATGAAAAGTCGCCCATCAGCCAGAACAACATTCCACGTAACGAAGTATCCGGTCCGACCGCGAGCAACAGGCTGATCACGGCGCTAAAACCTGCCGCGATCACGACACCGGTCAACAACAGGCGCGTCGGTGTCCAGTTGCCTCCACCCTGGGCCAACCCAAACACGAGCAATGTCGCAGATAACGCGCCGATGAATGCCCCCGCATCGATCCAGAAACCAGACAAACCCGCAAGGATCGCGAGCAAAGCGGCGACAGCGGCGCCACCGGAGACACCGAGGATGTAAGGATCGGCCAGCGGATTGCGCAACAACACCTGCATCAGGGCTCCGGCGAGCGCAAGAAGACCACCGGTCGCGAACGCTGCCAAAGCACGGGGCAATCGCAAATCGAGAACAATCGCACGCCCCGGCACATCCGGATCACCTGCCAGCGCCTGCCAGATCTGCACCGGGGCGATCGCGATGCTGCCGGAACTCAATGCAACCAGCAATGCAACCGCGACCAGGAGTACAAGCGTGACCAGCAGCAATGGACCACGTGCAATCACGATTGAGCACTCTGTGTCGGTCTCATGACATACCCCTGTGATTGTGAAAGAATGACTTCAGTTGTTTTTTCTCTGTTCGTGATGGCGGATTATATTGACGCGGATGGTTTCCGCGCGAACGTGGGTATCGTCCTGTGCAATGACGAGCAGCGTCTGTTCTGGGCGCGTCGTATCGGCCGCAGTGGCTGGCAGTTCCCGCAAGGCGGTGTCCTGAAAGGCGAAACCCCGGAACAGGCGATGTACCGGGAACTGACCGAGGAAGTCGGTCTGAAGCGCAGCGACGTCGAATTGCTCGCGCAGACACGTGGCTGGCTGCGTTACCGTCTTCCGCAACGCTATCGCCGACGGTCCAGTCCGGAATGTATCGGCCAGAAACAACGCTGGTTTCTGTTGCGTCTTACCGGTTCCGAAGACCAGGTTTGTCTGGACTGCACGGAACACCCCGAATTCGATGGCTGGCGCTGGGTTGATTTCTGGTTGCCCGCTGCTGAGGTGATCTTTTTCAAACGCCGTGTTTACGAAAGAGCATTGACCGAACTGGCCCCGGCGCTGTTTCCTGACGGCGCGCCGCCAAAAGATCAGGGCTGAAGCTCCACCAGTAGCACGATCGCGATCAGGGCGATGGCGGGCATTTCGTTGAACCAGCGCAGCCAGGTCCCCGAGCGATTGAAGCGACCCTGTTTCAGTTCGCCCATCAGGACACGGCAATAAACGTGGTAGCCGAGCAACGCCACGACGAACAGGAGCTTCGCGATCATCCAGCCGGCCTGCCATAGTGCACCATACCAGCCGGTCATCAGCCATAGCCCCAACCCGACCGTGCCAGCCGCCCCGATCGTCATGATCACAGACAGCTTGCGTTCCATCGTCTCAAAACGCTGTCTGCCGGCCTCGTCGGTTGTTTCAGTGTGGTAGATGAACAGGCGTGGCAGGTAAAAAAGCCCGGCAAACCACGTCACCATGAAAACAATGTGAAACGCTTTGACCCAGATCATCTTGTGGTCCCCCCGCCGCGACGATAAAGGCCGGTCCGTCGACGGGCAAGGGGCATGTGTCGGTGGCGGTACCGGGGCGCCGGGATC
>JAZFZN010000306.1:0-3650 GCA_036475515.1 Gammaproteobacteria bacterium | reverse complement strand
GAGAGCGTCGGCGAGCATCAACGCGAGCGGTTTGAGGCGGTAGCCGTCGCTGGTCTGTTCGTAGAGTTCTTCAGAACGGGCAAACATCGTCAGCAGATTGACGACATAGTGGGCCGTGTGATCGTCGACATCGACCTGTTGATTGGTCAAAGCCGAGTCGACCGAGTTTTTGAAAAACTCGCGAAGATTCGTGACGGCCAGGACTTTCCTGCCAGCGCTCATCTTCACCTCCGGTACTCGATGCTTTCGCACCTGAAGTTCCTTCAGATTAGACAACGTTTCACGTCGTCCGATTCCGCAGGTCTGTTCCGAGTATATAAAATCGTCGTAGACGACACCTGGACTTGTATCACGAATTGGGTTGGATCGCCCAGTTAGCAGTTGAATGAGGCGAGTGCTAAGAAACGATCTCGTCTGATGTTGATCGCAATGTCTTACTCACCGACGTAGGAGATACGCCAGATGCGCCCGGTTTCGTCTTCCGATACATAAAGAGATCCGTCGGGACCGGTCGCCACACCAGACGGACGATGACGCGCATTGCGACGGCGCTTAGGTGGTTTTTTACCAGCAAACTTGTCGGCAAAAACATGCCAGTCACCGGCGGCACGACCGTCGGCAAACGGAACGAATACGATATTGAAACCGGCCTGGGGTTCCGGCGAGCGGTTCCAGGAACCGTGAAACACGATGAACGCACCACCACGATAAGGTTCCGGAAACTGCGTGCCATCATAGAACACGATACCGTTTGGCGCCCAGTGCGCCGGAAATGCTGCGATTGGATCTGCGAACTCCGAACAGCGTCCGACTTTGTCGCCATCGCCACCGTATTCCGGGTTCAGAACCTTCTGCTTTTTGAATGGATCGTAATAGCAATACGGCCAGCCAAAATCGTCGCCCAACTGCACCTCGAACATCTCTTCGGCTGGCAACTCGATGCGTTGTTCCTCTGTGAACACATCCGGCCAGAGTGTATCCAGTTGATCGCGACCGTGTTGCACGATGTACAAAGTGTCGTTCGCCGTGTTCCATGTCACAGCGACAGCGTTGCGGATACCGGTCGCATAGCGAACACCATCGAACTGCTGCTGACTGGTCTTATCGGTCGAAAAACGCCAGATGCCTCCATGCCGTTCCAGCAACGCGCACGGGTCTTGTCCTGCTACACCGGCTGTGCGCGACGGTTTCTGGCAGGCGTTCGACGGCGCACCGACATTCACATACAACTCTCCGGCGCCATCGAAAGCAAGCGATTTTGCGGCGTGGACATGCTGTTGGGGCAAGGTCGCAACGAGTTGCGGATCTCCGACCGGGATGAGCTCGTTGTCGTCCAGCTTCCAGCGCCGGATTCTCTGGTCCGCACCGAAATAAAGGTAGCCTTCCGAGATCCCGATGCCAGTACCTCCCTCTTCGTCAAAGAACTGTTCGCGAACATCGGCGCGCCCGTCGCCATTTGAATCCCTTAATGCCAGGACGCCGCCGTTGTCGCCCCGCAATGCCACATAGATGTCGCCGTTGTCGCGCACGACCAGGTGGCGTGCCTTTCCGAGACCATCAGCGACGACCATGGCGCAAAAGCCCTGGTCGAGTACGATTCCGCCATTGTCGGCATCGCACAGGTCGTTCGCTGTGGCGACCGAATGTACACCGGCAATCAGGGCAGCCAGAACCAACGGAAGTTTCATGCCGAACCTCTGCTTTCCAGCGGAGCGAAGGCCTGCATTGTATCGCCATACGAGCCCCGCGGCAGTCGGGTCGTTTGACTATACTTCGCGGTTCACCCCTCCTTCGGAGCTCTCATGAAATACGGGCGTCTTGGTAACAGTGATCTCGAGGTATCTGAAATCGCCCTTGGTTCCTGGCTCACCTATGGAGTCGGTGTTGAGAAACGCCGTGCCGAGGAATGCGTCAAACGCGCGTTTGACGTCGGTATCAACTTCATCGACACCGCAAATGTTTATGGCCGCGGCGCGGCCGAAACGGTACTCGGCGAACTGCTCGCGGGATACAACCGCAACGACTACGTACTCGCGACGAAGGTCTACTTCCCGATGTCCGACACCGACCGTGGTCTGTCGCGCGCACAAATCCACAAGCAGATCGATGCTTCACTCAAGAGGCTGCGTACCGACTGCGTCGACCTCTATCAATGCCATCGGTATGACGTCGACACACCGATCGAGGAAACGATGCAGGCATTGACTGAAGTCGTGGAAGCAGGGAAAGCCCGCTACGTGGGGTTTTCCGAATGGAACGCAGCACAGATCAGTGCAGCGTACGAGATGCCTGGCATGGTGCGCTTTGTGTCCAGTCAACCGCAATATTCGATGTTGTGGCGTCGTCCGGACTCCGAAGTCATCCCTTTGTGCACCGCCCACGGCATCAGCCAGATCGTCTGGTCACCGCTGGGTCAGGGCGTACTCACGGGCAAGTATCGTCCCGGATCAACGCCCGGCGCCGACACGCGCGCGGGCGATGACAAGATGAACCCCTTCATGGGGGAACTGATGGAAGACGCGGTTTTGCATGCGGTATCCGAACTCAAACCCGTCGCAGACGCGGCCGGTTTGTCCATGGCGCAACTTGCACTCGCCTGGGTATTGAACGAACAGAACGTCGCATCCGCGATCATCGGGGCGTCGCGTGCAGAGCAGGTCGAGGAGAATGCCGCGGCATCCGGTGTCGAACTGGAAGCGGAGACACTTGAGGAAATCGATCGAATCCTGGAATCGGTGATCAGACGTTGAGTTCGCGCGCCGTACCGACCAGGCGGTCGACGTCCGCGCGTTCGGTCGCAAAGGTCGTGACCAGCCGGTAGACGTCCGGTCGTCCGGGCCAGCCATGAAACTCGAAACCCGCATCGTGCAAGCCGCCGGCCATCGCGTCACTCATCCGCACGAACACCTCGTTTGCTTCGACCGGATGTAAGAGTTCGGTCCCTGTCGCTTCGAGACCTTGACACAACCGCTTCGCCATGTCGTTTGCCTGGCGTGCCAGTGTCAACCACAGGTCATGGGTCAGATAGGCTTCCAGTTGCACCGACACATAGCGCATTTTTGACAACAGATGGCCACCACGTTTGCGGCGCCGACCCAGTTCCGCCGCTTTGTCGGGATCGAACACGATCAGCGCTTCTGCGCCCATCGCACCGTTCTTGGTTGCACCGAAAGACAACAAATCGACTCCGGCTTTCCAGGTCATATCCGCCGGTGTACAACCGATCGAAACGAGCGCGTTCGCAAAACGCGCACCATCCATGTGCATACCGAGTCCGGACGCATGCGCCAGTTCCGCAAGGGCCGCGACTTCGCTGAGCGTGTAAACGGTACCGAACTCGGTCGACTGACTGAGACTCAGCGCAGAAATTTTCGCCTCGTGATCCCCGAGGTGACCACTCGCTCGCAAAGCATTGCGGAAGGTGTCTGCATCAATCTTTGCGTGTTTGCCCGGCAACGGCAAGAGCTTTGCGCCCCCGGTATACATTTCCGGTGCCCCACATTCATCGGTATATAAATGTGCTTCTTCGTGACAGAAAGCAGCACCATATGACGGTACGAGATGCGCCAATGCCAGCGCATTCGCGGCCGTACCGGTCACGAGCGGAAATACAGCCACTTCTTTTTCGAAGACGTCGCAGAACATGCTCT
>JAZFZN010000305.1:0-2541 GCA_036475515.1 Gammaproteobacteria bacterium | reverse complement strand
GGCGATCACTGCGAGGAGCTCTCGTAGCATTCTGCAACGATAACAAGGTGCAGCAGCTGGTGGCCGATGTCTTTGTCAGCAGCGAAACGTCCCGCGTGAACAAATCGCTGTTGCTGGACGTTATTTTGCGCTGTCGTCTAACGACGTTTCCCGCCGCGTGGAACCGACTGTTGAAACTGGCGATGACGGGAGATGATCATCACCTGCAAAATGCGGCCGTGCATGTCGCTCGGTCTCGCTCGCTGACCGATTTCGACCAGCAGCTTATTGCATTAAGTCGTCGCGGCGACGTTCCGATCGACAACCGGGTCGCCGCGTTGAACGCAGTCGCAGCCCGACTGCGGCCCATGCCAGGGGAAGCATTTGAACTGTTAACCTCAAGACTGAGGCCCGACGTCGATCCGTTGAGTCGAGTGGCTGCGGCCCGGGCGCTGGGAGATGCGAATCTTAACGGCGCACAATTGTTGAAGCTGACGGAGCATTTGGCGGGCGAAGGACCGTTGGTCGCGCCGCTGCTGGTTGTTGCGTTTCATAAGACTACCAACGAGCGCATCGGCTTGGCTCTGGTCAACGCGTTGAAGCAGTCACCCGGCGCAAGCGCCGTCACGATCGACGATCTAGACAAACTCTTGCGACGGTATCCTGCCAGTGTCCGACTTGCGGCGACCGACCTGCGAAGTCAACGCGTCACATCGCTCCGTGAGCAGGAAGCTTATCTGACCCAATTAACAGCCAAGCTGCTGTTGCATCCCGGAGATGCCCGACGCGGACAGCAGGTGTTCTTTTCGAAAAAAGTGGGTTGCTATGGCTGTCACACGATCGATGCTCGGGGTGGTCGAGTTGGCCCCGATTTGTCCCGGATTGGGCGTATTCGCCGCACCATCGATCTGCTGGAAGCCATCGCGGTGCCAAGTTCTACGATCGTGCCGGGATTCCGATCGTATGCGGTCGCAACGACGGAAGGAAAAGTTCATACCGGATTGCTCGTGCGGCAAACCCCCGACGCCGTTTTCCTGCGCACCGCGCAACTCGCGGAAATCCGCGTGGCCCGTGATGAGATTGATCAGATGACTCCTTCGAACATTTCCGTCATGCCGAAAGGGTTGGAAAAAACCATGACGGCCCAACAGTTCAGCGACCTGATGGAGTTTCTTTACCAGAGAAGATAAAGGCCACAATGGAATGGCAGAAAAATGGACGACAGAAAGATACCAAGAAGATCGTTTTTCGTAGCACGATAGTCGTCTGGTGTAGGAGGGGAATTTGTTTAACCGCAAGCCGGCAGGCGTGCGCGTCGGTGGGCGTTGCGCTTGATTCGTGAGCGTGTCCGCTGCGGCGTGCTGGTCAGCGCACGCCTGCCGGCTTGCGGTTAAACGCCCTTACGACGAAATCTCCAGAGCGCAAAGATGTTCACAGCACTGGGTTTGTAACCTGTCTTTTCCGATTAAACGCGTGGTTCAGACAGCCGTGGAAATGAAACGATGTCCCATCGCAAGTTGTTGTTGGCACTGACCGTTGGATTCAGCGTTATTAGCTGTCACTTCAACGGACATCTTGCGGCCGCCCAACGCGTGGGTTCGCGGTTTGTATACCTCGACGAACGAGATCCATACTATCCGCATTCGGGCTTTCCAAAACTCACAACTCCGATGTGGGTCGGCGAAGAGGGAGTCGACGCCGTGATTCTGCTTTCGGTGGACGACATGGGTGGTCCGCCGTTTCGGCCCCGATACGATGTCAGCCCGGAAGCCTTCGAACGTTTTCTCACTCCGCTCATCAAACGATTAAAAAAAATCGACGGTCGTGCTCCGATCGCCGTCATGACATGCCAGACAAATCCGAACAGCCCGACCGTCCAACGACTATTGAAGCAGGGGCTGTCGTTCGATTGCCACACATTTACACACCGGTTTCCGTTCTTCCGAAGCAATGAAGGACATGGTCCGGACGAAGCACTGAAATTCGCTCGCCTGGATTACCTCGCCTGCCTGGAGAACTTGTTCGAAGTGCCGGGCAACCGGCCCGTAACCCATCGCATGCCCGGCTGCGATGCGCAAAACTCGGTGTCGCCTAGGTTTTTCACCGAGGTATTTCCGCTCCGAACAAACGACGGTCGCTTTCTTACGTGCGACAGCAGCATCACGACTTGGTTCCCGTCGGACGATGAAACGCTTCCACACGAGTGGCGGTACGACGCCGAAGGCCGCGAGCGTTTCGGCAAATATCCCCACCACATTCCTCAGACCCAGAACTTCGTCAATAAGATCACGGACTATCCCTACCCCTATCCGATCAATCAGTTGATCTGGGAGCTTCCGGTTACAATCCCCTGTGATTCGCATGGTGTTCACCAGCATCGACCGAAGAGCCCAAAGACGGTGGACGACTGGAAACGGGCTGTCGACATTTGCGTGCGAAAACAGGGCTTGTTGACGCTGTTGTTTCACACGATCGGCTACATCGAAAACACGCAAGTTCGTGAAGTCATCGACTATGCGGATCGCACTTATGGCCGGCGGGTGAAGTTCCTGAATTGCAGCG
>JAZFZN010000304.1:0-2042 GCA_036475515.1 Gammaproteobacteria bacterium | reverse complement strand
CAGCTGCTGTTTGCGGTGACGGCAACGAATCGCGCGTCCGCGGTGGCCGCCTCAAATTTCCAAGCTCTGATCGCGGCCAGTGTCGACGACGACAAAGCGCTCCGGGTCGCATCCAGCACACGCGGGCTGACGTTTCTTGACCGTGCCGGCGCTTCTGGTGTTGCTTCGACGACTTCTGCGTCGGTCACGGTACCGTCTTCGCCAACTGTGAACTTCACCGTCACGCTGCCCCCAAAGCCATCGACCAGCAGACTGACAGGATAGTTAGGCGCTCTCCGCTCCAGCGGTATGGGCGCACTCCCGTAGTCGTCACTGGTCGGGAACAACAACTGGTCGTTGCCTATTCGTGCACGTGGATTGAAGGTGATTTCCTGGGCTTGCACGAACTGCATAGCCAACATCGCCACAGCGGCGAAGACGAATCTTGTTTTGTTCATTGTTCGTATTCTCTTGGTTGAGCGACAGCTTACTGATCAAGTGGTCGGGGCGGCCGGATTTGAACCTCCGGCCACTGCCTCCCGAAGGCTACGTTCGATAGCTTAACCCCTTGTTCCTACGCGCTCATCTGAAACTGCTTCGTGCAATCGTAGCGAACGTCTCGTTCAGAACACGATGTTGAACCCGATGAGTGGTCCGGAAAATGTCTGCTCGATCGTGACGTCGCCCCCCATGGCGGATTCCTCGATTTCGATGTCCATATATCTGTAGCCGAAAAGCAGGGTGTATTTGCCGGTTTGCCCGAAGTGATAGGCAATCAGGCCTACTACATTCCACGTCAGTTCCGTTCCGCCCGTCGCGACATCACCGCGGACGTTGTAGCCCCACTTCGATCCGAGTTGTCCAGAGTATTGAACACCGCCAAAAACGTCCCAGTATGATTCACTGAAGTTAACCCCGGTCGTGCCACCGGGTGGCGTCGGCAAAGTGACGAGCAAATCGATGTCCTCCTCGATCAAACGAACCCCATACAACAAGTCCAGTCCGTATTCACCGCCCCCTGGACGAAAGATTCCTGCCATTTCCAGGATCAGCATATCCAATGAGGTATCAGTATCAAGTGCTAGCGGGATCGGCAGCGGACCCATGATGCTCTTGCTATTACTCAGTGACATGTAAAACACGTCAAAGAGAAACCCGTGTCTGCCCTTCTGGCCTCTGAAGTGAACCGGGAATACCACGTCAACTTTATCGAGCAGATCTTTGAAATCCACACTGGCTCCGAGCACCGGCTCGTTGCTGACCAATACAGACATGTCAACGTCGGAGGCAAACAGGTATGGAGCGATCGACCACCTCCATTCGTGTGCTGTCGCTTCTTCGGCAGACGCCTTTGTGATCGGTAGCCACGAACAGACAATGATCAAACCAACCACCAGAAGTCGCCCGGGAAAACTCCTCATCGTGAACTCCTTGCTGCGGATACCCGCTGCCAAAGTGAGTGTGCGCCGGTCTTTAGACCAAACAGCCAATCCAAACTGAGCTCAGGTGCCACTCCATACGAAAGCGCAACCGGCGTGAGACCAATGGCTGAAAACCACAGATAAGCCTTACGGTAGTTGATCGAGAGCGTCCTTTATTAGTCGTCAGGCGTGTACCAGATCGGCGACGTGTACGCCCGATCCTGAATCGTCGCTGGCACGATGGACGGACGCTCGATGCCGAAAAACGCGGCGTCATACGTCGTCCAGCGCGGCGTCGGAATCTCGAGGACGCGCACGTAATAGAACGCATGCTCGTCGGGGTCGAAATCCGGATCACGCCAGTAAGCTGCCATTACCGCATCGCCGATCGTGTTCGTAAACGTCGCGTTCTCGACATCAACGGTGCTGCCGACTGGTTGTCGCGCGCGTCCGTCGGATCCGATCTGGCGATCGTCGGACACTGCGACGTCATAGATGCGTTCGTGCGTATTGCCGTCCTCATCCAGCCAGCCCTTGATGATCTGCACGCGATCGAGGTTGGCGCCGTCCGGATCGCGTAAAGCGCGGATCATGAATGTGGGCGCCTTGCCCGCCGGGGCGTTGGTAAGATCGCCACCCATC
>JAZFZN010000303.1:0-7093 GCA_036475515.1 Gammaproteobacteria bacterium | reverse complement strand
GCACCTTCTTGATCTCCGCAAGCGCGTTCGCACGCAGGCCCTTGTCGTCCATGCTGATGAACCACTGCGGTGTCGCCCGGAAGATCACGGGTGACTTGTGTCGCCAGCAATGCGGATAGCTGTGCACATAGGGTTCGTGCGCGAGCAGGTTCTTGTGTTCACGCAACACTTCAATAATGTGTGCGTTTGCTTCGTCGACCCGCTCGCCGGCAAACAATTCGACGGACGGCAGAAACCGACCGTCGTTGCCGACCGGGTTCTCGAGTGGCAGATCGTTCTCGACACCCGCGGCAAAGTCTTCGTGACCGTGACCGGGCGCTGTGTGTACGGCGCCGGTGCCCGCTTCGAGCGTGACGTGATCGCCCAGAATCACCGGAACCTGACGCGCGTAAAACGGGTGTTCGAGCAGCAGGCCCGCCAGTGCTGCCCCGCGTACTGCCCCTATCACGGTATGCTGGTCCATCCCGTAACGGGGCAGCGATGGATCGGCGAGTTCTGTCGCGAACAGCAGCAGTTCGTCACCGCTGTCGACCAGCACATATTCGAACTCCGGGTGTAACGCCACCGCCTGGTTGCCGGGCAATGTCCACGGTGTCGTCGTCCATGATGCGACGGACACACGCTTTTTCGGTACATCGATACCGAACCGTTGGGCCAGATCCGCGGTATCCGCAACCGGAAAACGTATGTCGATTCCGTTCGATTTCTTGTCGTGATACTCGACCTCTGCTTCGGCCAGCGCCGAACGACAATCAAGGCACCAGTGAACCGGTTTGTAACCGTTGTACACATGACCATTCGCGATAATTTGTGCGAATGCGCGCAACTGGGCCGCTTCGAAGCGTTTGTCGAGTGTCAGGTACGGGTTTTCCCAATCGCCAAGCACACCGAGTCGTTTGAAGTCCTTGCGCTGGTCATCAACTTGTCGCAGCGCGTATTTACGCGATGCCTGACGAAATTCGCGTGCGTTGAGTTTCTTGCCGACCCGCCCCTTTTTCTTTTCGACCATCAACTCGATCGGCAAGCCGTGGCAATCCCAGCCCGGTACATACGGCGCGTCGAATCCGGACAGCGTGCGCGATTTCACGACGATGTCTTTCAACACCTTGTTGACGGCATGACCGATGTGAATCTTGCCGTTTGCATAGGGTGGTCCGTCGACAAGGACGAAGGTCGGTCGCCCGGCCGTGGTCTCGCGGATCTTTTGATAGATCCCGCGACGTTCCCAGTCGGCCAGCATGCCCGGTTCGCGATTGGCCAGATTGGCCCGCATCGGAAATGCGGTTTGCGGCAGGTTCAGTGTGTCCTTGTACTCCGTCACCGTGTTTGTCGGCCCTTCAATGCATCCAGCACAACGCGTGCACTCGCTTCGTCCTCTTCCATCTGCAACCGCATCGCAGCCATGCTGGAAAACTTCATTTCATCTCGCAGTTTCTTGACAAAGTCGATGTTCAGATACTCGTGATAAAGATCTCGTTCGATATCGAACAAATGCACTTCGAGCAGAAATTCCTTTCCGTCAACGGTCGGCCGTGTCCCTACACTGGCGACCGCCGGGTGCTGCTCCAGCCCTGCCCCGCTGACACAGACCGCGAATATCCCCTGAACCGGAGATACACTGCGTTCGATTCTGATGTTGACCGTGGGGTAGCCGAGCTCGCGACCGAGCTGTTCTCCGCACACGACGCGTCCGGACATGCGATAGTACCGGCCCAGCATGGTTCTGGCCATGTCCAGTTCACCGGCAGACAGATACCGACGAATCGCCGAACTGGACACCCGTTCAGCGTTGATCAGGAAATCTTCGGCCGCCGCCACTTCGAAACCATGTTGTTCGCCGGCTTGTTTCAGCGTCTCGTAGTCACCCGACCGATCCTGACCGAAACGGAAATCGCTTCCGACCGACAGGAAGCGAACACCCAGGCCGTCGGTCAAAATCGTTTCGACGAACTCTTCTGCCGTCATGCCGCGCAGGCGCTCGTCGAAGCACAACGCCAGGAAGCGGTCGATGCCGACGGCCGCCAGCGCTTCGTATTTCTCACGCAGATTCGTCAGTCGAGCAGGCGGTACCGCTTCGAAAAACTCGCGTGGTGTGGGTTCGAACGCAATCACGGTCGACGGCAGCCCACGGGCCGCGGCCTCTTCTTTCAGAAGTTCGAGCACCTGCCGGTGACCCCGATGAACGCCATCAAAGTTCCCGATGCTGGCGACGCAGCCATGATGCCGCGCACGCAGATTGTGAAGACCTCGGATCAGCTCCATGCCAGTGGGCACTCAAAAGCACGCGATTATATAGTGTGTTCGCGGAATACGGCCGTGCGCACACCGAGCAGCCACAAAGCAGAGAAATAGACCGCGGCGCCGGCGCCGACACAGCCGGCGAGACGCAGTGCACGCATCTGCCACTCGGCTTCAGACCACCAGTCCACAGTTCCACCCAAAGCCAGCAGCACGATCGCCATCAGAACATTCGCGGTGACCGCGCGCAGGATCAGCCCCCACCAGCCGGAAGCCGCCCGATAAACGCCCGCCCGTTTCAGACCACGCCACAACAACCAGGCGTTGACCACACTGGCGATGCCGGTGGCCAGCGCCAGCCCCGTGTGGGTCGCTTCGAAACCAACTTTCAACAACGACCAGACCAGCACCACGTTCAGTACGATGTTGACGACCAGCGCGATGACACCAAAGCGCACCGGTGAACGCGTGTCCTGGCGTGCGAAATAGCCAGGCAGCAGTATTTTGACGAGCGACAATCCGAGCAATCCGAGTGCGTATGCCTTCAGGGACCAGGCCGACATCGTCGTATCGTGTACGCTGAACTCTCCGTACTGGAACAAGGTCGCGATCGTCGGCGCGGCGAGCACGAACAATCCCACCGCCGCCGGCACCGCGATGATCAGTGCAAAGCGCAGAGCCCAGTCCAGCGTCCGGGAAAATCCGGCCGGATCTTCGGCGGCATGTTGCCTGGAAAGACCGGGCAGGATTACGGTCGCTATCGCGATTGCAAAAACACCGAGTGGAAATTCCATCAACCGATCCGAGTAGTACAACCAGCTGATCTTTCCATCGCCCAGACCGGATGCGATAACGCGGTCGATGATCAGGTTGATCTGTGCGACGGATGCGCCGAACAGCGCCGGACCCATTAGCCTCAGAATTTTCTTGACCCCCGAATCGCTCCATCCCCAACGTGGTCGTGGCAGCATGCCGATCTGTTTCAGAAATGGCAGCTGAAACAACAGTTGTATGACGCCGGCGGCAAACACGCCCCAGGCCAGAGCCATGATCGGTTGTTCGAAACGCGGCGCCCACCAGACCGCCGAGGCGATCAAAGCCACGTTCAACAGCACCGGTGTGAATGCCGGAACCGCAAATCGCCGGTAAGTGTTCAGTATCCCGGCGGCAAAGGCGGTCAGTGAAATAAAGAACAGATACGGAAAAGTGATGCGCAGCATCGAAACGGCAAGATCGTGCTTGTCCGGTTCGAACAGCGGCGCGAACAACCTGATCAGAAGCGGTGCTGCCAGCATTCCGGCGATCGTGACCAGTATCAGAATCCCACCGAGTGTTCCGGCCACTCGATTGGCCAGTTCTTTGACGGACTCCGCATCGCGACGCGTGTGGTATTCGCCAAGGACCGGCACAAAGGCCTGCGCGAATGCACCTTCGCCGAAAAGACGTCGAAGGTAATTCGGGATCTGAAACGCGATCACGAACACATCCATACCGAACCCGGCGCCGAAGAAGCGGGCAAACACGACATCGCGTACGAATCCGAGAACCCGCGACAGCAGCGTATTGGCGCCGACGACGCCGGTAGACTTCAGTGATTTCGCGCTCATCCGTCCTGTTCTAGTGCAACGCACCAACTGCGGCCGTGGGCATCATAACGGCACGCGGACCACCGGAGCCAGAATGCCGCCCAATCCGGGCCAAGTGGTTGACAAAAGTGGCGAAAATCCGGAGACTACGCGCCCCCCGACCCGGGGCTGGATGAACAGGAAACAACGTGGCAAACATCAAATCGGCTCAGAAACGCGCCCGTCAGACCGTCAAAAGGCGCACCGAAAACGTGTCGTTGCGTTCGCGCCTGCGCACTGTAATCAAGAAGGTGCTGCGCGCCATCGAATCCGGCGACAAGGCGGGAGCCGAGGCGGCCTACAAGGAGGCTGCACCGGTCATCGACAGCATGTCGGGCAAGAACATCATCCACAAGAACAAAGCGGCACGGCATAAAAGCCACTTGAATCAGCAAATTCGCGAAATGCAATGACCCCAATCGGGTCTTCAAAAGCCGGTCGAACAACCGGCTTTTTTTGTTTGGGGTCTGACCCCACTCCGACCCCGATCAGAGCAGTGCCAGAGCAGTGCCAGGTCCGGGTCGGAACCGCTCCGACCCCAAGCTGCGGCGGTCACCAGACCACCGCAGCTCGTGTCGGGATCACTGACCCAGCCCAACGTGAAAACCGATCGAAATCACCTGGGCGTCTATGTTGTCGAGTTCGAGTCGCGTCCAGTCGGTGGTCAGATCGACTTTCTTGCTCAGCGCAAAGCTCCCACCGAGGGCAAGCAAAGCATTCTGGTCACTGGGCTCGACCGAGTTTCCAGCCAGCTCAGCGTTTCCGTCCCAGAAAAACATCCCGGCTCGGCCTTCGAGGGCAAAACGCTCCCAGTGAAATCATCTTTCTGAACATTGTTTGTCTCCTTCAGATCGAACTAACATCGGGCACTCAACTACCCGGTGCGGTCAGTTTCCTGATTGCCAAATCTCTGAGGATCCGGTGAATAATCGGTAAAGAATAGTGAAGAAAACGAAAACAACAGATAAATCAGATACTTATATTGAGTCGGTGGTTGCACCGACTCGCTATGCGATCGACGATCTGGTCATCGATCTGCGTGCACACAGCGTGTACCGCGCAGGGAAACGCATCGACCTGCCCCCGCTTTCGTTCGAATTGCTCGCGGCACTGGTGCAACGGGCTCCCGATCTGGTCACCCAGGACGAGCTGCGAGCGGTGCCAGAGCAAGGGTTAAGCGCGATGGCGCGTCGATGAAGCAAATCATCAAAGAACTCCGTGACCGAAAGGTCATCAAGATCGCCATCGTCTATGTGATCGGCAGCTGGCTGCTGATGCAGGTGGCCGACGTGATGTTCCCGGCGCTCGGATTGCCGGATTGGACGATCACGCTCGTCGTAGCCTTGCTGATCATCGGATTTCCTGTGGCACTAATCCTCGCCTGGGCTTACGAAGCGACGCCGGAGGGCATTCGACGGGACCCCGGTAAACGAAGCAACAAAACGGCCTGGAGCGCAGCAGCTTTGCTGCTCGGCTCAGGCGCTGTGATCTGGTGGTGGAGCTTTTCAGATCGTAGTGGTATCGACGACAACAAGACGGTGGCGGTGTTGCCGTTCGCAGATTTGAGCCCCGGCGGAGATCAGGCCTATTTCAGCGACGGCATACATGAAGAAATCATCAGACGCCTGTCGGCGGTGGATGACCTGCATGTGGTGTCGAGGACCTCTGTCTTGCGGTACCGAAACCCGCAACAGTCAGTCACGAAGATCGCAGAACAACTGAGCGCCGACGCGATCCTCGAAGGCAGTGTCCGACACGAGGACGACCGCATCCGCGTTACCGCACAACTGATTGATGGAAGAACGGACAAACATATCTGGGCTCAGAATTACGACCGCGAACTCACGGTATCCAACATCATCGCGATCCAGAGTGATATTGCTGAACAGATTTCGCAGGCACTCGAAGCGGAACTAACCGACGTAGAACGCAGCAAGATTGCGACACTTCCAACGTCGGACGTCGATGCATACAACCTTTATCTGCTTGGCCGGTATCACACCTTTCGCCAGACGGAAGAGAACCTGGAAAAAGCTGTCGAGTTTCTCGAGCAGGCTGTCGAACGCGACCCCGATTTCGCAGCCGCATACGTCAACCTTGCCTATGCGTACAGCTTTCTCGGTACCAGCTATGGCAGCCTGGCGCCCGAGATCGCCTATGCGAAAGCCAGAGCGGCGGCGCAACGAGCGCTACAACTGGATCCTGATCTGGATGGTGCTCACGGCGTTCTCGGCGACATTTTGGCCTGGTACGACTGGGACTGGCCGGCCGCCGAAGCCGAGTTCAAAACTGTGCTCGAGCTCAATCCCGACAACGTATTGAGCTACTCATTGTTTTTGTCTACACAGGGCCGACATGACGAAGCGATTGCACTGATCGAACGCAGTATCGAACGACAGCCGAAAGACGGCTACATCCACATCAATGCCGCATGGCGTTTCTACAATGCGCGACTTTACGAACGTGCGATCGAAGAAGCGTTGCTGTCTGATGGACACCCGGACATGAATTCGGTGCTCGGATGGGTTGCGCTTGCGCAGGGCAGGAACGATGAAGCGATGGCGTATTTCGAAGCCGACCTCGAACGTTTCGGCCGAAAACCGAACGTTATTTCAAACCTCGCCATTGGACACTCACGTCTGCGTCAGACCGAACAGGCGAATGAATTGCTTGCCGAACTGCTGGAACGTGCCGAGCAAGGTTACTTCAGCCCGGTCACAATCGCCGACGTCTATTTCGATCTGGGTGACGCCGACGAAGGATTTGCGTGGTTGCAACGTGGTTTCGACGCACAAACCCGCGAGTTGATGTTCCTGAAGGTCAACCACAGCTACGACAACCATCGCGACGATCCGCGTTATCGCGATCTGGTCGAACGCCTGGGACTATAAGGTTTGCTCTTCCGGTTGTTCATTCGCCATTTCTTCGAGCCGGCGCATCACGTCTTTGACGAGGTCACCCGTGCCTTCACCCGACAGTCCCGAGATCCGATAGACCGGTCCGGTCCAGTGCAGATCCTCGATAATTTTCCGACAGGCGCTCTCCCGTTCGTCTTCTGCCAGCAGGTCGATCTTGTTCAGCACCAGCCAGCGTTCGCGTTCTCTGAGCCCGGCACCGAACTTCTCGACCTCACGAACGATGACTTTCGCGTCATCGACCGGATCACCATCGAGCGGTGCGATATCGACCAGATGCAGCAACAATTGGGTGCGCTTCAGGTGCTTTAGGAA
>JAZFZN010000302.1:0-2398 GCA_036475515.1 Gammaproteobacteria bacterium | reverse complement strand
TTCCCGCGTTGCAGTTCGATGCGTGCGTGCAGACGTGAGATCAGGTGGTTGTTGACGACCAGATCGGAATCGTCGGCCCGCCCCATCGCGACCGTGGGCCGATCTTCCGAGACCTGAATCACCTGGTTCTTGTAACGCAACGTCAGCGTACGCGGTTCACTAGTGTCTTCGATGATCACCGACGGCAACATGCTCGTGATGTCTTCGCGTTTCCAGAGGATTTCGAACAACGCGACTTCTTCACCCGAACCACGCAACGGTGCGACGTCGATCTGCCGGGCCGACGCCCGCCAGTTCGGCGACAAGGCTTCGACGGTTGCAGACGTCGTCAGGACCTGTCCCGACTTGGCCTGACTTGTGACCCGGGACGCGATGTTGACGGCGTTGCCAAACACGTCCCCCGATTCGAGGGTGGCCTTGCCATAGTGGCAACCAATACGGATCTTGATGGAAGTTTCGTCGACGACGAGTTCGTCGGTGATCGATTCCTGGATCTGACTGGCCGCCTCCATCGCGTCGTCTGCGCTTTCGAAGGTGGCGAGGACCTCGTCGCCCATCGTTTTGATGACCTGCCCGCCGTGCTGTTCGGTCGCACGGGTCATAACCTGCAGGCAATACTGCACAGTCTCACGCGCTTTCTCGTCGCCGAGCGCGTCGTAGAGTCTTGTGCTGCCGACCACGTCGGCAAATAGGATGGTCAGCGTCTTCTCGGTTCCCATATCGTGACCGCGGTCGGCACCTTGCTGCCATTTAACATTATGCAAGTGCCCCGAGCAAACCCATTATCTCACGAACACTCCGTAACACCTTCATTTCTCAGCGACGATATAGGCGACCCAGGACGGATCGGACTCGCCACGCTCGGCGGGGAAGAACTCTCCGCTGCCCTCGCCGTCCTCGTCTTCCTCTTCCCAGTAGAACGTCACCTTGTTGAACCCGGCCTCTTCCAGCAGTTCGCGGATTTCTGGCAACGACCACAGCCGCCACGTGTACGAGAACGCCCTTTTCATCTTGGACCCGTCCGGGAACTTGAAATGGATGTAACACTGCATGTGGCTCGTGAACGGGTCGAAATCAGCTTGATGCCAGATGTACGTGAAATCGTCGTACTTGGTTTTCTCTTTCGACTCTTCCTGTGATTCAGTGCCGCCGTAGGCATCCAGAAAAAACAGGCCGTCGTCGACGAGCGACTCGCGGATGTTCTCGAAGTAGCCACGCAAGGTGGCCCGATCCTCGAAAATCCAGTAGCTGAAATTGAACGCGACGGCGAGGTCCGCTTTCTCGGGTGTTACTGTCCGCACGTCGCTCTCGATCAGTTCGACGCGTTGCCGCTGCTCCTCCTTCAGCGCTCCGACGTGTTTGCGTCGCCCATACTCGAGCACCTCGGCGTTGATGTCGAGACCGATGGCCCGATGCCGATCGTGGTCAGCAACCCAGGCGCAGGCAACGTTTGCGGTACCGCAGAAATCCTCGCGGAGCAGATCGGGTTCACGGTTGCGAAGCTCTTTGAATGTTTTGCTTAGAAACTCGACTTCTTCGTCGGCACTTTGCACGGATTCTTCGTACAGCTCGTGCTTGTCGGCCTGTTCGGCCATCGTCAGGCGTTTTGCTGTGTTGGTCGTGGCGTTGCTCATAGGTTCCCCGGAATCTGCGGATTGACGAAGCGGCGTATTGTAAAGGCATGGACAGCGCTGGGGTAGCGCTTATCGATACATTAGAATGCCGCGGACTTTTTCAAAAGGTCCGAACCCGATGCAACCACTCTCGATTGTCACGACACTAGTGCTCTCGTTGTGGGCGCTTCCGATCCTGGCGGCGGATGTGCCGGAGTTTGTGCTCAACACCGCAGCAAGGCTGCGGGATCAGGCACTGACCGACACGAGCGCCTATGAAGTCGTCGCGTCCCTGACGATGGAGGTCGGACCTCGGTCGGCCGGCAGCGAGGGCGATCGTGCCGCCGTTGCCTGGGGGCTGGATTCGTTGAGGCGGTTCGGGTTTTCGAATGTTCGTGCAGAACCGGTCACGGTCCCGCACTGGGAACGCGGCACGCTCTCGGTGGAAATCATCCAGCCGTTTCCGCAAACACTCGTGGCCGCGTCGCTCGGTGGCAGTGTCGGCACGAGCGAAACCGGTGTCACCGCTCCGTTACTCGCGGTTACCGATCTGGACGATCTGGCCACACGTTCGGATTCGGAGGTTCGCGGAAACATCGTTTATTTCAGTCAACGCACGGAACGCAAACGCGACGGTTCGGGATACGCAACAGCCGTGCTTTCGCGCCGCGACGGACCCGCGGAAGCCGCGAAGCGCGGTGCGGTCGCGGCGGTCATCCGTTCGATTGGTACATCGACCGATCGTATTGCGCACACCGGAATGACCAAGTACTAGGACGGTATCG
>JAZFZN010000301.1:0-11831 GCA_036475515.1 Gammaproteobacteria bacterium | reverse complement strand
GATTCGCAGACACGTGGGTTTTTCATCGGTGCAACGGCGGGACGCACGACGCTTGCCGGCGAAGGCCTGCAACATCAGGACGGCCACTCGCACCTGCTTGCATCAACGATCCCGAATTGCGTGGCCTATGACCCCACCTATGCTTACGAGATGGCGGTCATTTTTCACGACGGCCTGAAACGGATGTACGAAGACCAAGAGAGCGTCTTCTATTACATCACTGCGATGAACGAAAACTACGTCCACCCCGCGATGCCCGAAGGCACTGAAAAAGGGATTCTCAAAGGTCTGTATCGGTTGTCCCAAGGTAGCGGCGGCAAACATCGGGTGCAGTTGTTTGGGTCCGGTACGATTCTGCGCGAATGCATCGCCGCGGCCGAATTGCTGCATGCAAACTACGGTGTGGTTGCGGACGTCTGGAGTGTGACGTCTTTCAACCAATTGCGTCGCGAGGCTTTGTCGGTCGAACGCTGGAACCGCTTGCACCCGGCAGAAGAACAAAGAACGAGTTATGTCGAACAATGCCTGAACCGTGTGACCGGTCCATTCATCGCGGCGTCGGACTACATGAGAGCGGTACCGGACCAGATCCGGCAATGGGTACCCGGGCGCTACGTGGTGCTGGGTACAGACGGCTTTGGACGCAGCGACGCACGCGCTCCGTTACGCCGTTTCTTCGAGGTCGATCGCAACTACATCGCTGCTGCAGCACTGTATGCGCTCGCGGCAGACGGGTCGATCGGCACAGACATCGCAGCCAAAGCGATCGACGATCTGGGTCTGGATCCGGATCTGCCGAATCCGGTCACGGTTTAGGACGGAGTCGTGTCCGAACGCATCGAGGTCAAGGTTCCAGACATCGGCGATTTTGCTGACGTCGAAGTCATCGATGTGATGGTCAAAGCGGGTGACGCCGTCGCCACCGAAGATCCGTTGATCACGCTGGAATCCGACAAGGCGGCAATGGACATCCCGGCACCGCAGTCCGGTACGGTTGTCAGCGTGCACGTCGGCAACGGCGACAAAGTTTCAGAAGGCACGACCATCGTCACGCTGGAGCCCGACGCGACGCAAACAGCTGCTCCCGCCGAAACCGAAACGACAGAACCGGCACCAGCGGTCGAACCACCGACCTCGGCTGCGCCGGAAGTACCAGCGCCGAAAGCCCCACCGACACCCGTTGGTCAACTGCCACCGATCGACGAGGCTTCGTTCTCACAAGCACACGCGAGCCCGTCGGTCCGAAAGTTTGCACGCGAACTCGGTGTCGACCTGGCGCGTGTTGTGGGCAGGGGTCAGAAACACCGCATCACGACACAAGACGTCAAGGTATTCGTCAAATCGGTCATGAGCGGCGCCGTTGCAACGGGTCCGAAACTACCGGAAGTACCAAAGGTCGACTTCGCAAAGTTCGGACCGATAGAAACCGAACCACTGACGCGGATACAGAAAATCTCGGGTCCACGCTTGCAGGCGGCCTGGATCAATCTGCCCCATGTGACGCAGCACGACGAAGCCGACATCACCGAACTGGAAGTGTTGCGCAAGCAACTCAAACCAGAAGCCGCCGAGCAGGGCCTCAAACTGACACCGTTGGCGTTTCTCGTGAAAGCCTCGGTCGTGGCATTGAAGGAATATCCCCGGGTCAATTCGTCGCTCGCCGACGACGGCGAACACCTGGTTTTGAAACAGTACTTTCACATCGGTTTTGCCGCGGATACACCGAACGGTCTGATCGTGCCGGTGCTGAAAAACGCGGACAAGAAAACGCTTTTTGAGATTGCCGGTGAACTCGGTGCACTCAGCGCAAAGGCACGCGAAGGCAAACTGCCACCGACCGACATGCAGGGGGGTACGTTTACGATTTCGTCACTCGGTGGTATCGGCGGTACGGCGTTCACACCGATCGTCAACGCACCGGAGGTCGCGATCCTCGGTGCGTCGCGTTCACAGATGAAACCGGTCTGGGATGGTCAGGCGTTTCAACCACGACTGATGCTTCCCTTGTCTTTGTCTTACGACCACCGTGTCATCGATGGCGCCCTCGCAGTCCGGTTTACAACATTTCTTGCCGACCTGTTGTCGCGTCCAGATGAGTTGACGGACTGACGATGCCACTGCACGAGGTCAAGGTTCCGGACATCGGTGATTTCGAAGACGTCGATGTCGTCGACGTCGTTGTAAAACGGGGCGATCAGGTCGCCGTTGAAGACCCCCTGATCACACTCGAGACCGACAAGGCCGCTATGGACATACCGGCGCCCGTCGCCGGCACGATCGCGGAAGTTCTGGTCACGACCGGTGACAAAGTTTCCGAGGGTACGTTGATCGCGACCATCGAGGCTGCGGCAGCGGAAACCGAGAAAATCGAACCGGAGCAGGTGCAGGAAGTAGCGCCTGCCACTGCGGAATCGTCAACCGTGTCACCGTCGGCACCGGAAACGTCCCCGATCCCGACGTCGACGGATGTCTCTGCACAGGTCGTCGTGCTCGGCTCGGGACCCGGTGGTTACACAGCAGCGTTTCGGGCAGCCGACCTCGGGCTGGACGTCGTCCTCATCGAACGCTATGCGAGCCTGGGTGGTGTCTGCCTGAACGTTGGTTGTATCCCTTCGAAAGCCCTGTTGCATGCTGCGAAAGTCATCGAAGAGGCCGATTCGATGCGCGAGCGGGGTATTCGGTTTGACGAACCGGAAATTGACACTTCCGGTCTGCGCGACTGGAAGAACCGTGTCGTTTCCCGGTTGACCGGTGGACTCGCGACGATCGCGAAACAACGCAAAGTCCGTGTCGTGCACGGTAACGCGAAGTTTTCCGATCTGAACGTATTGACGGTGACGACCGGAGACGGTGTCGTCACGGTTGGGTTTCAGTATTGCATCATCGCCGCGGGTTCGGAATCCACGGTGTTGCCCGGGTTGCCCGACGATCGACGCGTGATGGACTCGACCGACGCGCTGGAACTGGAAGAACTGCCAGAACGTATGCTCGTTGTCGGTGGCGGGATCATCGGCCTGGAGCTGGCCTGTGTCTACGATGCACTCGGTGTGAACGTCAGTGTGATTGAGCTCACGAAAACACTGATGCCGGGTACCGACCGTGATCTCGTACGGGTGTTGCAGAAACGCATCGCGAGTCGTTACGAGAACATCTGGCTCGGTGTCAAAGTGTCGTCTGTCGAAGCCCGCGACGACGGCCTGCTCGTCGGTTTCGATGGCGCTGGCGCACCGGAGCCCCAACTCTTCGGACGTGTCCTGGTCTCGGTCGGGCGGTCTCCCAACGGTCTTGCGATTGAGGCGAACAAGGCGGGGGTCAATGTCGACGAACGCGGGTTCATCGCTGTCGACAAACAGATGCGCACGAACGTCCCGCACATCTTTGCGATCGGCGATATCGTTGGGCAACCGATGCTTGCACACAAAGCGACACATGAAGGAAAAGTCGCCGCTGAAGTCATCTCCGGTCAGAAACGTGCATTCGACGCTCGTGTGATTCCGTCGGTTGCGTACACCGACCCCGAAGTCGCCTGGGTCGGCCCTACGGAAGCAGAACTGAAAGAGCAGGGGGTGGCCTACGGAAAAGGTGTTTTCCCGTGGGCTGCCAGTGGTCGCGCGTTGTCGCTGGGCAACGACCAGGGCTTTACCAAATTGTTGTTCGACAAGAATACCGAACGCGTGATCGGTGCCGGTATCGTTGGACCAAACGCCGGCGACCTGATCGCCGAAGCGGGACTCGCGATCGAAATGGGTGCGGATGCCGCCGATATCGGTCTCACGATCCATCCGCATCCGACACTGTCTGAAACAGTCGCATTCGCCGCGGAAGCCTTCGAGGGGACGATCACGGACCTGTATCTTCCAAAGAAATAGGAAATAGGGGTCAGAGAGTATTTTTTAAGTCCTTGATTCTTTTGACGCAGGATCAAGACAAAGATTGACTGTGCCCAATCCTAGAAGAATCAAGGACTTAAAAAATACTCTCTGACCCCTATTTTCGACCCCTATTTTCGGAACTTGCGGTGGATCCAGTAATCCGCGCTGACATAGCGGCCACCACCGATGAAGAACAATGCCAGCAACATGACGCCGTAGGTCACGGCCCACTCGACGCCGTTGTTCGAGACGATGAAGTTGCCGGTTTCGGTGAGCCAGTCGTAGTCGCCGTGCTCGCGTAACAGTTTCTTTGCCATGTTGAGGCGTTCCATCGCGCCGTCGACGTTGTCGCTGGCGAACGGCGACATCTTGTCGTGCACTGCCTGCCAGCCGTTTTTCCCGTGCACCTGGAATATCGCGACCAGCATCTGGATGAGCAGCGGGATCGTGACCCAGCGGGTCGCGAAGCCAATCAACAGAAAAGCGGCTCCGATCAGCTCGGTGCCTATCGCCAGACCTGCCATCAGGGTTGGAAAAGGCAGACCGAGACCCCATTCCGTATTCCCGAACCACTGCACGACGCTGTCGAAACCGGCCAGCTTGTTGCTTCCGGCGATCCAGAAGACCGGCACCAGATACAGCCGCAACGCCAGGGGCCCAAGGAAATCGACCTTGCGAGTGGCATCCAGCAGATCCTGCGTTCGATTCAATAATTTGAGCACGAACAACTCCTTAAGTTTTGTTTCTAAAGTTATTTCCGTGTTCCGAGCACGACGTCGTGGCGACGGAGATTCTCGAGGATCTCGCGTCCGCCTTCGATGACAACATCGGTTTTCGGGTGATGCAGTTCAGCGGCGATCGTCGTCAGCATCTCGCGACCGTTTTGTTGTTCCGCACCTGCCAGTTCCAGAAAGCGTGCGGTGACCGGATTGATTTCGATGAATCCGATCTTGTCAGTCCGGTCGCGGTAGATCACCAGGAACGTTGGTTGGTCCGGCGCCACGGCCGGCTGATGGTTCGGCCCGATGTGGTGAACATCGAAGTCGTACACGAGCGACCAGGCCAGAGGCGACACGACCGGGATACCGTCAAGCAAGTCGCCGTCAGGGTCGATACCGTCGGGTTCGATCTCGGCGTCGTCGATCGACAGGGCCAGTTCCACCCACTCGTAGTGGGCCAGTTCGATCAGAAACGGCGGATCGTCGGCTTGCAGACCCCTTTCATTCTGAAGGAACCCGAGGAATTCACGTGGCACCTCGAGGAACAGCGGTGTTCTTGATTCATGTGTTGAAAAAAACTCCCGGATGAGTGCGATCCAGCGGTCTTCGGGAAGTACCTTTTTCAGAACCGGGAAACTTGACGAGAGCAGACTCTTGATGTTGTTGAAAAAAAGGTCACGGTAGATCGCGAGTCGACGATCTTCGATGCCTTCGGGCGCCGGATTCTCGTCAGGATTGCGGATGTGTGCCGCAAAAGCATACTGCAGCTGCTGAAAATGAGGCCGCTCAGCCATGACTGGCCACCTTATCGACGGAATGTTTCTCCCGCCATTTCTTTTGAAAATCGGCGACGACGTCGACTTCTTTCAGTAGTTCCTGCAGCGGCGGGATATTGAAATCGCGTTCCAGCAACGTCGGTACGACACCGAAGTGTTCATAAGCCTTGTCGAGCAAGCCCCATACCGGATCGCACACGTCTGAACCGTGTGTGTCGACGCGGAGGTCTTCGGCTTCGACGTAATGGCCGGCGACGTGGAAATAGACCACACGATCGCCGGGAAGTTGTTTCAGGAATTCTTCTGGATCGTAGCCGTGGTTGATGCTGTTGACGTAGATGTTGTTGACGTCGAGCAGCAAATCGCAGTCGGCTTCATTCAATACGGCATTGATGAACTCGAGTTCGGTCATCTCGGCCGACGGTGTCGCGTAGTATGAAACGTTCTCCATCGCGATGCGTCGTTCGATGAGTTCCTGTACACGCCGGATGCGTTCCGCGACGTAGTGCACCGCCTCTTGCGTGAACGGAATCGGCATCAGGTCGTACAGATGACCGTCGTCGCTGCAATAGCTCAGGTGTTCGGTATAGAACCGGATCTGGTGTTCGTCGAGAAAGTCCCGGACACGCAGCACGAAGTCCTCGTCGAGCGCGGCCGGACTGCCAATGGACAAAGACAGACCGTGGACGACGAATGGATAGCGTTCGGTAAAGTAGCGCAGCTGCTTGCCCAGTGTTCCGCCCACGCCAATCCAGTTCTCAGGCGCAAGCTCGAGAAAATCCACGCGTTCGGGGGGACTGTCCTGGAGGGGTTGCAGCAGGCTGCGACGCAGGCCGAGGCCGGCGCCCCGTACCGGATAGTCTGTTTTCATTTCTGGTCCCTGGGTGAACGCACTCTATCAGACCGCGGCGCGTGTCATTTTATTACCATCAGCCCTCGACCAGGTTCTTGGCGCGATACTCGCAGAGATCGGCAATCGGACAACGCCAGCATTCCGGCTTGCGGGCCTTGCAGACATAGCGCCCATGCAGGATCAGCCAGTGGTGCGCATCTTTCTTGTATTCGTCCGGTGTGAACTTCAGCAGTTTCTTTTCGACCTCCAGAGGTGTTTTCCCGGGCGCGAGCCGGGTCCGGTTGGCGACCCGAAAAATATGGGTGTCGACCGCGATCGTTGGTTCGCCGAATGCGGTATTCAGCACGACATTCGCAGTCTTGCGGCCGACGCCGGGCAGGGATTCGAGCGCTCCGCGTGTTCTGGGGACCTCACCGTCGTGCTCGTCCAGAAGCATGCGTGCCATCGACACCACGTTTTTCGCTTTGCTGTTGTACAGCCCGATGGTCTTGATGTACGGCTTGAGGCCGTTCACACCGAGCTTGGCAATCGCTCGCGGTGTGTTCGCAACCTTGAACAGCTTTTCGGTTGCCTTGTTGACGCTGACGTCGGTGGCCTGTGCGGACAGGATCACCGAGACGAGCAGTTCAAATGGCGTACGGTAGACCAGTTCGGTCGTCGGTTTCGGGTTCGCAGCACGCAGACGGTCGTAGATTTCCGCGCGCTTGGCCGCGTTCATCCGGCCTGCGCCTTTGGCTGCAGGATTGCGGGGCTCACTTTGCGTGCCCGGCGCCCATCGATGACGTTCTTCACAGCAATCAGCAGACCCAGACCGATAAATGCGCCCGGCGGCAACACGGCGAGCAGAAATCCACGGTCAAACAACTGAAGCGTCAAAGCTTGTGCGCCATCACCAAAAATCATCTGGGCATGCACGAACAGACTCCCACGACCCAACAGTTCACGTAGCGCTCCGAGGGTTACGAGTACCGCGGCGAACCCGATACCCGTCATCAGTCCATCGAGTGCGGCACGACCGACGGGCTGGCGGGATGCAAACGCCTCCGCACGACTGATGATGGCGCAGTTCGTGACAATCAACGGGATGAAAATGCCGAGTGACTCGTACAGATCGTGGAAGTGCGCGTTCATCAACAGCTCGACCGAGGTAACCAGAGATGCGATGACGAGCACAAAAACGACGATGCGTATTTCCGGACGCAACAACGGGCGGATCAGTGACACTGTCGTATTCGACAACAACAGGACAAACATCGTCGCAAGCCCGAGTCCGAGTCCGTTGACTACGGTGTTGCTGACCGCGAGTAGTGGACACAAACCGAGCAGTTGCACGAGCCCGACATTGTTGTCCCAGAGGCCGTCGCGAACGATTTCGGCAGAGGTTACCGGCATGTCATTCCTGGTTGAACAGCCGTTCGCTGTTCGCGTCGTAGTATAGCAGTGCGTTGTGTACGGCCTGGACTATCGCCCGGGGTGTAATCGTAGCCCCCGTAAACTGATCGTAAACACCGCCGTCTTTTTTGACGGCCCAGCCTTCCGTTTCCGGGTTAGTCAATGAGCGGTCGTTGAATGACGTAATCCATGAGGATTTTTCGATCTCAATGTCATCGCCACCGAGTCGCGGTGTTTCCCGGTGTTCGATGACGCGAACACCGGCGATTGTGCCGTCGGAGTTGATGCCGACCAGTAGCCGAATCGGTCCGCCATAACCGTTTGGTGCGACCGGATTCATAACGACACCGGCGGGTTCTCCATTCCGGCGCGCGCGATATACTGTGACCGGTTCGCTCGTACCGAGGAGTTCGATGTCGACCACGGTCGTGAAATCATCGAGCAGATTGTTGTCGTAGGTGTCGACCGGCATGACTTCATTCAGACTCCGTAGCACGACAGCACGCTGATTCTCAATGATTTTTGGACGCGCATAGCGCTCGGTCAACGCGAGCAGACCGGCCGCCAGCAGCGCGAGTCCACCGAGTATCACTGCCGACGTCCACGGGCCGCGGTTGTCTTGCCGGTCAGGGCTGTGCATGACCATAGGTTCTTGGTTTTGTGAAGTGATCGATCAGTGGTACGGCCATGTTCATCAGCAGCACCGCAAATGCGACACCGTCCGGATAGCTGCTCCAGCTGCGGATCGCGTATACGAGCAGTCCGATACCTGCGGCATAGACAAGACGTCCCTTTACGGAAGTCGCGGCAGAAACCGGATCAGTTGCGATAAAAAACGCACCGATCAGAGTCGCTCCGCCGAACAGGTGCAGTGTCGGTGTCGCGTGGCTCGAGGAATCGGCCATGTAGAACACGGAGGCGATTGCAAACAACGCGGTAAGCATCGCAACCGGGATGTGCCAGCGGATCACACCTCGTGCCAGAAGATAGATTCCCCCGGCAAGAAAACCGGCGTTTACCCAGCCCCAGCCGACACCACCAAGTCGCCCGAAAACCGGATCGCTTTCTATCTCGCTCATCATTTTCATTTCGGCCAGTCCGGTCTTGACCGTGTCCAGTGGTGTCGCAGCGCTGACAAAGTCCCAGCTGAGTTCCTGCGGCAATTGCCCGGTGAACACCACCGTGAGCGTCTGGGGGATGTTCAGTTCGGCCAGATCCAGTCCGAGACCACGTGGTGGTAACCACTGGCTCAACTCGGCAGGCCATGCAATCAGCAACACGGCGTAGCCGGCCATTGCTGGATTGAACGTGTTGTAGCCAAGACCGCCATACAGGTGTTTGGCGAACACGATTGCAAAAAAACTCCCGGTTGCCGTGATCCACCAAGGAGTCACGGGTGGCAGCGCGAACACGAGTAGAACAGCGGTTACGATCGCGCTGTAGTCGTTCAGGAACGGCCGCAGTGGTTTGCCACGCAGACTCAGGATTGCGGCTTCGCAGCCGAACGCTACAGCGCTCGCAATCACAACGTTGATCAGCAGTCCCCACCCGAAGAAATATACGGACGCAAATGCTGCGGGCACCAGCGCCAGCAGGACATCGCGCATGACACCGGCCACACTGTCGATCGGCTTCAGGTGCGGAGCGGGAGCCGTCTCGAAACGCATCAGGAACTGTCCCCCGAGTCATCATTGCGATGCTCGACACGGTCCATGATCTCCTGAATCGGATCCCGTCCTTTTTCCTTGAGACGTCTGGCTTTGTGTTCGAGTCTGTCTGCGCGTCCCGCTTCTTGCCGTTCGAGTCGCCGCTCGCGCAACTGATAGCGTTCCCGGGATTGATCAGCACGTATTCGTTCCTGCCCGGCAATCCAGATTTCGCTCTTTGCGTGGCGGTAGTACTGCACCAGCGGGATGTGACTCGGGCAGACATAAGCGCAACACCCACACTCGATGCAATCCATCAGGTCGTAATGTTGCAGCCGTTCCTGGTCTTCCGCGCGTGCATACCAATACAGTTGTTGCGGCAGGAGACTGGCAGGACACACCCGGGCGCACTCGCCACAACGAATGCACGGCATTTCGTCATAGCGAGTTTCAATCTCCGCGGCTGCAGCTGCCAGGATGCAATCGGTTGCTTTTTCGACCGGAACCTCGTCACTAGCCAGCGCAAAGCCCATCATCGGGCCACCCATGATCAGACGTGAGATATCCTCCGTGTATCCGCCGCACAACTCGATCAGATCCGAGAACAAGGTGCCAAAGCGGACCTCCAGGTTGGACGGCCGGGCCACGCCGCCACCGGTTACGGTAACAACCCTCGAGATCAACGCTTGCCCGAGTGTGATGGCGTCGTCTACGGCTGACGCGGTGGCGACGTTCTGCATCAGGCAACCGATGTCAGCCGGCAAGCCATCGGCTGGCACTTCCTTGTCGGTCAACATCTGGATGAGCTGTTTCTCACCGCCTTCCGGGTAGACGCTGGGCACACGGACGATGTCGATACGCGCTTCACCCAGAGCGTCAACGGCGGTCCGCAGGGCTTCGAAGGCCTCTGGTTTGTTGTCCTCAATCGCAATGATCCCGTGCAATGTCTGCACGATGTGCATCATCATCTCTGCGCCGCGCACGATCGAGTCGGCACGCTCACGCATCAATGCGTCGTCGCAACTGATGTACGGTTCGCATTCCGCACCGTTCAGAATCAGTGTTTCGACAGACTGCTGCGGTACGTTCAGTTTGACACTGGTCGGAAAAGCGGCACCTCCGAGTCCGACGATGCCGCAATCGCGGACACGTTCGTGCAACACCACCGGTTCAGCCTCGGCGTAGTTTTCGATCGGTTCAAATTCGCGGTATGGCTCGTCTTCACCGTCGGACTCGATGACGATACAGGGGGCTGTCATCCCTGAGGGGTGTGCGACCGGACGGTTTTCGACCGCGACAACCGTCCCTGATGTGGATGCGTGCACCCAGGCGCTGATGAATGCAGAAGCTTGCGCGATTGGCTGCCCACGCAGAACCTGTTCGCCGGTCGCGACCAGGGGCGTCGCCGGTGCACCGATGTGTTGATGCAACGGCAACACGACCGTGTCCGGAACCGGGGCTTTGGCGATCGGTTCTTTTGTGGACTCTTCCGTGTGGGCAGGAAGGCTGACTCCACCGGGGAACCGGCCGCTCTCGATTATGCCTTCAGCCATGCGCCGTCCGTTGCTGGTAATCGGAGGGGGCCGGCCACCGCCAGTTCGATATGTCGGTCTCAATATCGATCATGTCGATGCAGTCGACCGGACACACTGGGACACACAACTCACATCCCGTGCATTCCCTCTCGACGACGGTGTGCATCAGTTTCGGAGCGCCTATGATCACATCGACCGGGCAGGCCTTGATGCACAGACGGCAACCGATACAGATGCCTTCATCGATGACTGCGACCATCGGTGGTGTCTCGACACCACAGGTGCTGTCCAACGGTTTCACGTCGCGTCCGAGCAAATCGCCGAGTGCACGGATCGTGGTTGCGCCACCGGGTGGACAGCGATTGATGTCGGCTTCTCCGCTAATGATCGCACGCGCATACGGACGGCAACCGGGATAACCGCATTGTGCGCACTGTGTCTGGGGCAACAAAGCGTCGACTTTGTCGACGAGCGGATTGTCTGCGACACGATACTTGCGAGCAGCTGCCCCGAGAAAAAGGCCCAGCAGTGAGGCCAGGATCGTCAGCGACAGCAGTGCAGCGATCATGGTCAGCCCTTTACGAAACCGGCAAAACCGAGGAACGCAAGCGACATCATCCCTGCCGTAACCAATGCGATTGCCGGGCCGCGAAACGGCTCCGGAACGTCAGCGACATGGATACGTTCGCGCATCGCCGAAAACATCACGAGTACCAGGGAGAAGCCGACCGCCGCACCAAAACCGTACACGAGCGATTGGACAAAGCTGTGTTGTTCCCGCACGTTCAGCAATGCGACACCGAGTACGGCGCAATTCGTCGTAATAAGGGGCAGATATATTCCGAGCAGCTGATGCAGCAATGGATTCGTTTTTCTGACCACCAACTCCGTAAACTGGACGATGGCTGCGATGACCAGTATGAACGCGATGGTGCGCAGGTATTCCAGCCCGAATGGCGCGAGAAGATATGTGTTGATCAGGTAATTCAGGCCAGACGACAGGGTCAGGACAAACGTCGTTGCCCAGCCCATGGCGAT
>JAZFZN010000300.1:0-11436 GCA_036475515.1 Gammaproteobacteria bacterium | reverse complement strand
GATCACCGGTGACATCGGCTGCGGGAAGACCACCCTGAGTGCGAATTTCATCGAAAACATCGACGATGAAAACATCGTCACCGCAAAGGTTTACCAGACACAGATCACCCCGGTGCAGTTCCTGCAGACGCTGCTCGCGGAGCTGGGATTCAGGCCGTTCAAGAAACACAAGGCCGAATTGTTGAACATGATAAACACCTATCTTGAAGCGTGCCGGGAAGCAGGGCGGCGGGTGGTCCTCGTCGTCGACGAAGCTCAGAACCTGACCGATGGTGTGTTGGAGGAAATCCGTCTGTTGTCGGGCATCGAGACCGGTGGCGAGAAAGTGCTCAGCATCATCCTGGTCGGGCAACCTGAGTTCGGAGACGTTCTCGATGCCGACGGTATGGAACAACTCAGACAACGGACGCGATTGCGTTTCCACCTCGGTCCGCTGGACGAAGAGGAAACACGCGAATACGTGGAGCACCGTCTGTCGGTCGCCGGGGATACTGATTCTGATCTCTTTTCGGAAGATTGTTTCGAGATCACCTATCGTTATACGGGTGGCGTTCCGCGCTTGATCAACAATTTGTGCGATACCGCGATGATCTGTGCTTTTGGTGACGATCAGACCCAGATCACGGCTGAAACGATCAAAACGGCCATCGACGAACTGCAGTGGGATGAATACCACGCACGCACGTCCACCGAACATGCGCTGGCCATCTCGCCGCAAAGTGGAAGACGGACCCCCGCAAAACTGCGCATCGTAATCAATGACGAACCGGTCAAGGAGTGCACATTGCGTGTCGGGCGTATAATTATTGGCCGGACGACCGACAATGACATCCAGATCAACAGCGAATTCGTCAGCCGCCACCATGCACAGCTCATTACGAGCACTGATGATTCTGTACTCGAAGACCTCAACAGCACCAACGGCATCTTTGTCAACTCTGAGCGTGTGAAGAAGCGTCGTTTGCGGGACGGTGACATCATCGGTATCGGAACCTGTGCGATCACATACGCAAGAGAACCGGTGGGCAAAGACGAAACACTGGAACCGACCAACGAAGGCTGATCCGATACAGCCGAAACCCGATAGCCACGGTTTCTGATGCATTCCTCGCTGCGTAGTGCGCTCGCAGATGGGGCGACCGTGTTGACACGGGAACCGCGTCACGCACGTCTGATTCGCCTGCAATACGCGCAATCTCAGCCGGATTCAGTCTGGCGTTCACCCGTTATCGTTGCACGCGACGTGTGGCTGCGCGGCATCCACGAAGCGCTCCAGTGGTCCGGCGCCACGGAATATCAGCGCGTACTGTTGTCACCACAGCTAGAAAATGCGTGGTGGCAGAAGATCATTCACGGCGCAGAGTACGGCCGCAGCCTGCTGCAGGCGGTTCCGGCAGCAGGTCTCGCGCTGCAGTCGTGGCGGCGCATCCACGACTGGCACTTGCCGAAGCCCTGGGAATTCGAATACCCGAGCGACGACACTCGAGCGTTTGCCGAGTGGGCACGTGATTACGAGGTGGCAACGGATGGCAGCGGTTGTGTCGACCTGGCCAGGCTGCAAGGCCAGTTGTTGAAAGCAGTTGCACAACGGGCGGTGCCGCTACCGGAACGTATCGTCGCGCTGGGATTGCATCGGGCTTCACCGGCGGAACAAGCCCTGTTTGCCGCGCTCCGGACGGCTGGTGTGGAAGTGACCCGTCCGGAATACGCGGTCTCGGCGGAGATGCCACAACGCCTGATCGCGGATGACGTCTTCGACGAAATCACACGGTGTGCACAGTGGTTGCACACCGAGCTCGAACAAGCGCCTAGACAGCGGATCGCTGTTGTCGCGCCGAACCTGCGCAACATTCGCCGCGAACTGGAGGCTGTTTTCGACGACCTGCTGGCGCCGTCGCGTGTCCGGCCTGGTTCGCTTGGTGATGGGGCAGCGTACCGAATCGAGTCGCCGGCGATGCTTTCCGAAACGGATGTTGCGAGAACGGCGTTGCGAATCTGCACATTGGCTGCACGCCAGATTGCCAGCGAAGACCTGACTGCGTTGCTTACATCCCCGTACATCACCGGCGCCACGGAACACGCAGGGGTGCGTGCACTGTTCGACGTCTGGTTGCGCAAACACCGTGTGGTTCGCCGCAGGACCGGGGCCCTACCGCGGTTGTTGCAGCGTTTTACGAAACGCAGTGGGCGTGAAGACGCAGCGTTGCATGCAGCCTTCGTCAGAATGAATCAGGCCCTTGACCGACAGAAGAGTCGGCGACCGTCTGATTGGGCATTCCTGTTCGGTTCACTGCTCGAAGCGTTGGGGTGGCCAGGCGATTCTTTGCAAGCTTCCGACACACGTGCGGCGCAAAGTTTTAGGAACGTCATCGAACAATGCGCCGGCTTTGACCTGGTGTGGAACGACATCGACTCGATGGAAGCCGTTTCGACGCTCCGCACGCTGGTATCGCGGACCGCACAACCAGCCGCGGCAGTCGATACGCCAATACTCGTGACCGATCTGACCGACCTCAGTGGCCTCAGTTTCGATCGTGTCCGGGTGCTCGGTTTGAGTGACGAAGTGTGGCCGCAAAAACGCCGTCCCGATCCGTTCATCCCGCATGCACTGCAGAGGGAACACGGACTGCCACACGCAAGCGCAGCCACGATCAACGAAGAGGCCCGGCAACACATGCGCAGCTGGCGGGAAGCGACCGCGCGTCTGACAGCCTCAGCACCGGAGCGAGAAGCGGATCATCCGCTCGGGATCTCCCCGTTGATTGCGCACTGGCCGGAAATCGCAGAAACAGCCGCGGACAGTCAGACATGGAGCGACTGCATCCGACGGGCAGCACAAATCGAAACACTGGATGATGCCTTCGGGCCCGGGTTCGCAGCTGGTCATGAACGCGGGGGCACCTATTTATTCAAATTGCAGTCGTCGTGCCCTTTCCGCGCTTTCGCCGAAATCCGGCTGGATGCGTCAGTACCGGAAACACCGGAACCGGCGCTCGACCAACGCGACTGGGGTTCGCTCGTTCACCTCGCGTTGCAGGCGTTCTGGGAACAGACCGGCGACTCTGCAGCGCTCGCGCGAACCATCGAGACTGGCGAGCTGGATCGGGTCATCGACAACGGGATCGACAAGGCTTTTGAAACCCATGCGGAACGTCGTGGCCACACCGAACTGCCAGGACAATATCGGGCCATCGAGCAGCAGCGCCTGAGACGGCGTTTGCGGGAGTGGCTGACGATCGAAAGCGAACGCAGCGCTTTCAAGGTCGTCGGTATCGAACAGAAACTCGAGACCCCGATCGAGTTTCTGAGTGTCCAAACGAAGTCGGACCGCATCGACCGGCTTCCCGACGGCAGCCAGATCCTGATCGACTACAAGACCGGCAAGGTCAGAAAGGGCGATTGGTTCGGCGACCGCCCGGCAGACCCACAACTCCCGTTGTACGCGCTCGAAGCCGACAACCTGGCAGCGGTCGTGTTTGCACAGCTGCAACCCGGTGAAACACGTTTCTACGGCATTGCACGCGACGACGAATGTTTGCCCGGTGTGAAGGGGTTTGACGGCAAACGCGACGCAAATGATCCGGACCTCACGTGGACCGGTTTAAAGGACTACTGGTACCAACAGTTGTCTGGTCTGGCGCGCGAGTATCAGGACGGCGTCGCACGTGTCGACCCCGCACACCCGTCGGTTTGCAAGTTTTGCGAACTGGCGACCTTGTGTCGCATTGATGAAAAAGGCGGTGCCGGATGAGTGGCCGGAATGACCAGGCCGCACGCGAGCGTGCACTCGATCCCGGCGGCTCTTTTATCGTCCAGGCTCCGGCAGGCTCGGGTAAAACCGAACTGCTCATTCAGCGCTATTTGACGCTGTTGGCACACGCTGACGAGCCGGAAGAAGTCATCGCGATTACGTTTACACGTAAGGCGGCCGCAGAGATGCGGGAACGGGTTCTGAAATCCCTGGTGCGCGCCCGCGATGACAACCCGCCGCGACAGGACCATCATCGTTTGACCTGGCAACTCGGTCGTCGTGTCCTCGAACGCGATGCTGAACGTGGATGGTCGTTGAGCGAGCATCCGCTACGTCTGCGTGTGGAAACGATCGACGCATTGTGTGCCTATCTGACTGCGCGTATGCCGGTGCGCTCCGGATTCGGCGGCCCGGTCAGCGTCACCGAGCAGGGTGGATCCCTGTATCGCGAGGCAGCGCATCGATTGATCGCAATGATCGAGGAAGACGGCGAAGAAGTGACTTTGCTGGGCGATTTGCTGATGCAACTCGATGAACCGGCAAATCGGGTTCGCCAGCTGATCGAAAACCTGCTTGCGCAGCGCGACCGCTGGCTGGACATCGATCTGAACCACCGCGAAGGTTTGCGCGAAACGCTCGACCGGGCGCTCGCCCGACATGTGCAAGAGGTATTGGGCAGAGTCGAAGTGTTGTTGGGACCGTTTGCGACAAGACTCGGTCCACTGGTGCACTTCGCTGCACGGAATGCTCCGGCCGATTCATCGGTCATTGAGTTCGGGCAACCGGGCGGATTGCCCGGGGTCGAACCGGAAGCGTTGCCACAATGGCAAGCGGTTGCTGAGGTTCTTTTGACCAAGGCAAAGCACGGGACGCTTCGCAAGACGGCAGACAACAAGCTGTTTCCGGCAAAAACCGCGGGCGCGGAACGTCGGGTGTTCGCACAATTGGCCGAACAACTGGCCGGCGTGCCTGGCTTGGATGTGCTGCTGAGCGAGGTCCGGCGGTTGCCCGGATGTCGTTACACCAACACACAGTGGCAAATGCTCGATACGGTGTTCGCTCTGCTCCGGTTGGCCGCAGCACAGCTCGAACTGGTTTTTGCCCGCGAACGCACGGTCGATTTTGCGCGAGTGGCCTCTGCAGCGCTTGAAGCGCTCGGCGAAACAGAGGCCCCTACGGAACTTGCGCTCGTGCTCGACTACCGCATTCGCCATCTTCTGGTTGACGAGTTTCAGGATACGTCGCACGCACAATACGATTTGTTGACCCGTTTGACAGCAGGTTGGGAACCAGGTGACGGCCGCACACTGTTTGTAGTCGGTGACCCGATGCAGTCGATATACAGGTTTCGAAATGCGGAGGTCGGCTTCTATTTGCGTGCACAACAGAGCGGTATCGGAAACGTACAACTGGAACGTTTGACGCTGAGCCGCAACTTCCGCTCGTACCCGAGCATCGTCGACTGGGTCAACGAAACGATCGAAACCGTGTTCCCGTCAACCGACGACATCGCGACCGGTGCGATCGCATATACGCCCGTCGAAGCGACAAAAACGCCCGACACTTCCGCAACAGTCGAGATTCATCCCTTTGTCGACGCGGCCCCGAGTGATGAAGCTGGACGTGTCGTAGAAATCGTCGCGCGAACTCGCGAAAAGCATCCGCAGCACACCACTGCAATACTGGTACGAAGTCGCAAACATCTGGTCAACATCATCGCCAGGCTGCGTACCGACGGAACCCCGTATCAGGCGGTAGAAATCGATGAACTGAGGTCGCGTCCGGTTGTGCTCGACCTGACCGCACTGACACGCGTGCTGCATCATCCCGGTGACCGCGTCGCGTGGTTTGCGGTACTGCGTGCGCCGTGGTGTGGTCTGGAACTGTCGGATCTGTACGCGCTCGGCGCGGATACAAAGTGGCGGACGATAAAGGAGTGTATCGAGGATCCCGACCGACAACGGCAACTGAGTGACGACGGCCGCGTACGACTACAACGCGTGTATCCGATATTGCAGACGGCGCTGGCCGAACGGGGCACGCGAACCTTGCGTCGTCGTGTGGAAGGTTTGTGGCTGGCGTTGGGTGGGCCGGCATCAGTCGAAACCGAGGCAGACCTGGCCGACGCACACACCTTCCTGCGTCTGCTGGATCAGCTTGATGCCTCCGGTATCACGCCATCCAACGAAGCCATCGTGGAAGCTCTGGACGGGCTCTATGCCGAGCCGGAAACAGCAGCGACACAGCTGCAGCTGATGACCATCCACAAGGCCAAGGGACTCGAGTTTGACCACGTGATCCTGCCGGGCCTCGAACACACGGTCGGCGGCTCTGATGAAGATCAACTCGTGCGAGGTGCGGATTTTCCCGATGCATCGGGTGGCGTGTCCCAGATCCTCGCGGTGCGCGGGCCGAAGGGTCAGGGCGATCGTCTGTACGAATTCGTCGCGTCGATACAGCACGAACGCGACTACCAGGAAGATCGGCGTCTGCTCTATGTCGCTGTGACACGTGCCGTCCGGGGACTGCATCTCCTCGGGAATGTAAACAGCAAGTCAGACGGGAGTCTTGGCAACTCGGTCAAGGGCAGCTTTCTTCACCTGTTGTGGCCGTCGTTGAAACCGCATTTCGAATCCGTACAAAAAACGGGGTCTGGCGATGAACAGGCACACCGCCAAGACTGCAGTGGTTTGTTACGACGGGTCGTGTCGAACTGGCAGACGCCGGAGCCACCGGCGGCCGTCATTGCGCCGGGCCGTACGCAGCCCCCGGCACCGGTTGAGTTTGTCTGGGCCAGACCGATGGCGGCACACGTCGGGACTGTCGTGCACCGCGCTTTACAGAAAATCGCCTCGGTGGGTTTCGCCCGTTGGCAACGGGAAGACCGGGAAAGTTTGTATCGTCAACAACTGCGTTCGCTCGGTACGGCCGATGCCGATCTCGACACGGCGACACGCCGTGTCGCCGAGAGCGTGGAAGCTGCGGTCAATGATCCCCGCGGTCAGTGGATTCTGCAGGATGGCCACCGCGATTCAGTCTGTGAACTGCCGTTGTCCGGATGGGTTGATGGCGAACTCGTGCACGGTGTAATCGACCGAAGTTTTGTCGACGACGATGGTGTGCGCTGGATCATCGATTACAAGACAAGTCGACACGAAGGCGGTCAACTGGAACAGTTTCTCGACAACGAGCAAATTCGTTACAGCGAACAGATGGCCCGTTATGCGCGTCTGATGAGTCGGTGGCGTGAAGAACCAATCCGTTTGGGCCTCTACTTTCCGTTGTTGTCGGGCTGGCGCGAGTGGGGCTAGTTCCGGCCCTGGTAGGTCCAGGAATAACTTCCGTCCGGTTGTGGTTCGGCGCCGATGAACGGTAGGCCCTGGCTGATCGTTTTCGGGGTTTCCGAGTTCGTCCGCAACGACAGGTTCAATGTGTATCGGCGATCCCGGAACAATTCGATGTCGCCACTGACGTCGAGTGGTGCGTCGCTGCTGCGTACGGTACCGGCCAGCGGATCGTCCTCGGCCTCTGTGAACACGACCGCATAGTCGCCGAGTTCGATTTCACCTTGTAGTCTTCCGGTAAGACCGCGCAGGTCGATTCTTCCCGACAAGGCTTCCGGCCAACCATCGCGGAAAGTTCCGTTTTCCAACGTGATGCCGAGTCGCGCATCGACTCCGGGAATCGGTGGATTCAACGATGCCAGACGCAGCGTTCCCTCGACGTCATCGACCCAGACGACCGAGCCGGTGCGCGTGCCCACACGACCACGCAGGAACCCACTTTGAAGTCTCGCGTCGAATTCAACCGCGAGACGCAGACGCAACAGTTGCGTCATGACGAAGTCCCAGCTCAGGCCGTGTACCACGATATTGCCTACCATTGCCGCCTGCGCTTTCCCGTTCCACAAGGTACCGCTGGTACCGTAGAGTGTGACGGTGTCGGGCAACCAGCCGGCTATTACGGCAGCCGGTAGTCGTGCCAGCAGGAAGGCCAGATACAGAACGACACCGACGGTCAGGAGCAGGGGCCATTTCTTCATCGAAGGTCTGTTTTGTTCAGCGCGACAAAGTCAAACGGGCATTTACGGTGCCGGGCGTTTGTGACTGGTCAAAACTGCCCTGCAGAACTGCGATCGAATAGTCCTCTTCGAGCGCACCGAGCCACTCAACCAGACGATCAAAAGGCACGCGTTCAAAGCGTACACTCAGACCGGACCCATCCGATGTTGGTTCGCTTCGTTGTAAGAACGCACGCAACCCATATTCGGTCGCTGTGCGATTTGCGGTAACGAGCAACGAAGCCGCAGTACCGGTCTCATTCCCGTTGCCACCCGCACTGATTCGCGCGACCAGCTGGTCGACCTGGCTGTATGTATCTTCCTGTCGTTCGACACGGTCACGCAACGTATCGGCGTGCGAATACAACGGGTGCAACAGCAACAGGTAGACAAGGACAACGGCAGCGAAAACAGCGGCCGTCGCCACCAGCAGCTGTTCGCGTCGTTGCAGACCGAGGTACCAGTCGCGAATCGTGTCGATCATGAACTCGTCTCGGGCTCGATCACGACGCGACTGCGGATCGAGTCGTCCTCGGGTGTCGTCGACTCGATGCGCATCTTGAAATCCGAACGTTCGGACACGAGTTGCCGGATGCGGTCGAGTGCATCGACGTCCGGAACTGTCATGCGCAATTGCGTGACGCCGTTCTCGAACACCAGGTCTTCGATCTCGGTGTCCGCGACGTCACTCATGACTCCTGCGAGCAGGTCCAGCGTGCTGAGAAATACCGTTCGTTGATCGCCTGTCGCAGAACCACCGGCCAATTGTTGCAGTTGTCGCACGACGACATCCGGACGGTAGAGCTGGTTGGGCATTACCTCGTGGAAACGTTGTTCGATCTGCGACGACAACTGGTTGTTGGTCTGGGTCAGGCCCCATATCTCCACACCCGTTCCCATAACCGACACGAGCAACACGGCCAGAAATAAACCGGCCGCATAACGCCACGGGTACCAGAGCTTGTTCGCATCGGTGGCCGGTGCGAAATCGCCCTGCAACAGATTAACCGGTGTCTCTTGTACGATCGTCGTGGCGATCTGTGGCAAGGCACCGTCATTCAGACGAACGATTTTCAGATCCTCGACGGACGCCGCAAGTTTCTGCAAGACGTCGGCGTGTGCCAGTTGCAGTTCTTCACTGATGAACAATGTGACACGCGGCTGTTGTTCAGCATCGGTATCAGCCAACACACCGGCAATCTCGAGAATCTGGTCAAGGGAATCCCGTTCCCATTCATACACGTCCGTCGGTGTATCACCGTGACGCACATATACAAAGCGCTCATCCAGAAGCACACTCGTGCCATCCGGTGTTTTGGGTATCGCAGCGTCTGAGGCGCAAAGCTGTGCGCGCAAGCCGGAGCTTTTGAGCAGCTCCAGCCACTGCCGCAGGCGATCGCGGTTGCAAACGGCCACGGGGTGTCGTTGACCGTCAGCACGACCGGTTGCGAAATGCAGATTCTCAACGTCGTCGGCGAGTTGGTCCTCGATGGCAAAGGGCAGGGCCTGAGCGAGTTTGGCACCACGCAACGGAAGTTCGGCCGTCACCTGGAATACCTCGATCCCCGGAACGAGCACAACGACGCGTTTCCCCTGCGCGGCGGATCCGGCAGCCGCCAGTTGCCCACCGAGTACACTGCTGAGTCTTTGTCCATGGTGATCCATCGAAATCCAGGTGGCCCTGGATTCGTCTGAGGGATCAAGTCTGATTACAAGGTTGTTCGGCATAAGCCCCTTGGACGCCATAGCGTCGCAGCATCGACTGAGTTTCGCCGCCCGGATCTCTCGCCAGCAAACTGTACAGATTCAGCTGGTAGGTGCCAATAGCAACCTGTATCTGTGCTCCGAAGTAACTGCTCGAGACGCTGACGCCGTTCAGCTGTAGGCCGAGTACGTCTTCAGCCTCGGTGACAGAACTGAATCCATTGTCGCACTGAAACTCTATGATCTTGTCGACGTCGATGTTGCTGTCTATGGACTCAAGTACGGGTGCTGTCGCGGTATTCAGGTTTATCGATGTGCCGACCGGCAATGCGGAAACGTGTGGACGCAGTATCGCGTAGATCTCGAGATCGATACCCTGAACGGCCATCAATTCGCTCGTATTGGTGATGTAGTGATCGGCCGTGCGGTAGGGGCGATCCATGACCGTGTAAGTCAGGTCTTCAGCGCCATCCGGAAACGCGGGGTCCTGATCCGCGTCGATCCAGTCCGCGACCAGAGTCGACAGACGTGGATCGAGATCGAGTGCTTCGAGGAGCCGTCCGAACTGCTCGACGGCGTCCTGGTCGATGGTACCGGTGGAATCGATCAGGTTGTTCAGATTGAAACGACCTTGCAGATCTTCGACCTGACCACCGAGCAGGCCACCTTCGATCTCGAGACCGGCGATCGGGATCGCCCAGTTCTCGTCGAACGAATCCTGTTCGATTGACTGATCCCGAAAATCCTCATCGAGGATCAGTGCTGCCCAGGATTCCGCACCGAGTGCATACTGGCGCGCGTGTGTGTTTACGAGCAGGCTTTCGGCACGACGCAGGTCGAGATGGATGTCAAAGGCCATGCTCGCAGCCAGCATCGTCGCCAACGCCGCAACGAGCATCGCGATAATCAGGGCCACACCTTGCTGTCGACGACGAAGCATCAGCCGGCAACCTCGATCAGTCGTCCGATTTCTCCCCAGTCCGTGAATTCGAACGTCACTTCGATCGCAATCGGCAGGTCTTCGAGTTGTTGCTGGGGCGGCCAGCCGGGCGGTGGCCATTGCTCGTGCCATTCACGCTGGTCGTCGAGGAAGCGCATGCGGATCTCCTCGACCCCGTCGAACAGTTCCATCTCGACCGGATCGCTACTCCCGGGGGCACGATCGAGCACGTACCAGTGATAACGTGTCACGACTCCGTCCTCGAGGCCGTAGGCGGCCCGTTGCAGGTCACTGCGTGGCAATCCGATCGGGTTGTTCCAGCCGCCGCGTGTCAATTCGAGTGCGATATCGAACACAGGATCGGCACGCAGTGCCGGTTGCACGTCCCCGAACTGGTCGCGGATCAAACGCGGCTGAATCTGCGACAAGTCGTTCTCCAACATACGCATGCCGAACTCGATCGATGCAAAGCGGTCGAGGAGCTCGCGGGACTGAGTGCGGAAATCGACGATCGACTGAAAGCCACCCCAGGCCATGACACCGAGCAACGCAAACACGGCGATCACGACGAGTATCTCGAGCAAAGTAAACCCGCGCGATCTCATCGTTGCTGTCTCCGTTCGTTGCGTTGAGAACTCGCACCGGTTTTCCAGTCAAGCGCGCTGGTACGTGTGTATGGGCTGCCCATGAATCCCGACAGCGTGATCAGTACCCGGTCCGGATCATCTGCATAGGCGACGTCGACGTCGATGCGCATCAAACCTTCCGCCGCTGTCTCGGACACTCGTGCCGTCCAGCGCCAGTCGCGCCCGGCAAACTCGACGGTATCACCGCTTTCTCCGACACCGGGTGTGTCGATCCCAAGCCGAAACTCGGAAATGCGGTTTTCTGCAATCCAGGCGGCGAGCACACGATCTTCGAGTGTGGCCCCGAACATGACGGTACCGTGTACGGTTGCCATTGCTGCCGACAGCGCCAGCG
>JAZFZN010000299.1:0-6676 GCA_036475515.1 Gammaproteobacteria bacterium | reverse complement strand
CCGAACTGAACTTCTGGTCGGGTCGCCATAGCAGTGACGAACAGATATGTCATCTCAAGGTCTGATCCCGGTTGATCAGGGCCGGAACCCGGGTCCACCGTGTTGTTTCAACAACTTCTGCATGCCGCCCTTTTTCATCTTCTTCATGACCTTTTGCATGCGGCTGTGTTGTTTCAACAGACGATTCAATTCCTGGACCGGTCTGCCGGCGCCGCTGGCGATGCGCCGCTTGCGCGAACCGTTGATGATCGCGGGGCGACGCCGCTCCCGCGGAGTCATCGAGTCGATCAACGCGATCTGGTGTCCTATGGCCCGGTCATCGGCCTGCTCGGCGACGCCCGGTGGCAACTGGCCCACGCCGGGCAGCTTGTCGAGCAACGCACCAATGCCACCGAGGCTCAGCATCTGTTGCAGCTGTTCCTTCAGATCAAGGAGGCCAAACCCCCCGCCCTTGCGCAGTTTTTTTGCGATCTGCTCCGCTTTGTCACGATCGACTTTACGTTCGACGTCTTCAACCAGCGTCAGAACATCGCCCATACCAAGAATGCGCGACGCGACACGTTCCGGGTGGAACCGCTCGAGTCCATCGAGTTTTTCACCGACACCGAGAAACACAATCGGCTTTCCGGTGATCCGCCGCACCGACAACGCCGCCCCACCCCGAGCGTCACCGTCGGTTTTGGTCAGCACGACGCCGGTCAGTGGCAACGCGTCGGCAAACGCCTGAGCTGCGTTGACAGCATCCTGGCCGGTCATGCTGTCGACCACAAACAGCGTTTCGGTCGGTACAACGGCCGCATGCAGCGCCCGTATTTCGTCCATCATTTCTGTATCGACATGCAAGCGACCTGCGGTATCGAGTATCAACACATCGGACAGTTCGCGTCTCGCGGCGGCAACTGCCTCTTTGGCAATCTCGACGGGGGCGGTCTGTTCGACGGCTTTGAAGAACTTTGCATCGGCTTGTGCGGCGACTTTTTCGAGTTGCAGTATCGCGGCCGGCCGATAGACGTCGACGCTGGCCAGCATGACCTTGCGATTTTCGCGTTCCCGCAACCAGACGGCGAGTTTTGCGGCCGTCGTTGTCTTGCCGGCTCCCTGTAGACCGGCAAGCAATACGACCACCGGCGGTTGTGCACGCAAATCCAGACCGGCCGACTCCTCGCCCATAACGACGACGAGTTCGTCGTGCACGATCTTGATCAACGCCTGACCGGGCGTCAGACTTTTCGTGACTTCCTGCCCGAGCGCACGTTCCCGTACGGCGGCGGTGAACTCTTTGATCACCGGCAACGCCACGTCTGCTTCGAGCAACGCCATGCGGATCTGTCGCAGGGTATCGGCGATGTTGTCGTCAGTCAGTCGACCGACACCGCGTAGCTTGTGCGTCGCTTTGGAAAGCCGTTCGTTGAGGGATTCAAACATGTTGGTGCCGGAGTTATCGCGAGGACAGGTGACTTTCTGAACTTATTGTACGTGAGCATCCTGTCCGACCACACCTTACTCAAGTGTGTCCGCACGGAGCAATTTCCACACCAGAGCGGGCGAATAAGTTCAGAAGGTCAACTCCGGCACCTAGAGTTGAGGCACGCTCAGAGTTCGAAGCAGTCGCCCCGACGCAGGCGTTGGACTTTGCGTCCGCGCAGTGCCTGCAACACTTCAGCGAAAATAATGTCTTCTCCACCCGGCTTCATCGCGGTCACCCAGATTTCGGGATCATGGGACAGCTTGCCGAGGTCTTCCGCAAGCGTACGTGGACAGTAGTGACCGGACATCGTTGCGAGTTCTTCCTGACTGTCCGGAAAACTGACTTCGATCACGAGTGCTTCGAGCCGATCACAATCATTCAATACCGGCCACAAGGTCTGGTTTGTCATCGTGTCACCGGAGAACGCAATAACTTTGTTGTTGGCTTCGATCAGGTAACCGACCGCTGGTACCGAGTGATGGACGTTTACTGCGCGCAAGGCGACGTTGTCGAATTCGATCACATCACCCGGAGCGATTTCGTTGTAGCGAAGAGCCGGATTCTCCTTGCTCGGGATCATCGAGAAGTCCGGCCACATCACGTCGTTGAAAATGTGATCCTGAATCGCACGAAGCGTCTCGACACGCCCGTAGACCTGCAATGCACGCATCATCAGGGTGTCGAAAATACTGTCCGTGAACAAGGGCAGACCGGCCGTGTGGTCGAGGTGCGAATGAGTCAGGAACACATGGCGGATACGACGCAGTTCCGGCAACGACAGATCACCGATGCCGGTTCCGGCATCGATCAGGATATCGTCGTCAATCAGGATAGCGGTGGTCCGGAGACCGGCACCGATGCCTCCGCTGCACCCCAGAACTTTCACTCTCATGTGCAGGCTCCTGGTCCGCATTTACGCCGTTGCACAGAGGTATGGCGGAGCGGTGTCACAAACTTCTACTTGTCTCCGGCTTATGCGATGATTCGGCCCGAAATTCAAAGTATTAGAGCACCAATCCTTTTTCTGTGACTGGAATCACAGTTCTTACGCTGTACGCTGTTGCGGCCGTTTTTCTGGCCCGCAGTGTGCTGTCTGAACGCGGAAAACACATCGATCTGCTGGTCGGTGTTTTTGCCGGTATCGCCGGCTTCTTATTGCACGCCTCGTACGTATACGAGTCAATCAGCGGCACAGATTGGTCGCCCGGGATCGCCGATACCGCGTCACTGATCGGTCTGGCAATCACATTCGTCGCCCTCCTTGCTGCGACGCGCCCGGCCTACCGCGGCATCGCTGCCTTGCTGATCGGTGTCGCGGCGCTGTTTGCACTGGCAACGGGCTCCGGACCGGCGGGAACACCGCCGGTCGCCGGTGGCTGGCAACTGAAAGCACACATCCTGTTGTCGGTGTTTGCCTATACGATAATGTCGATCGCAACCGCGCTGGCCGTGTTGCATACCTGGCAACAACGACGTCTCAAGAGCAAACACCCGGGTGGTCTGAACCGGCTTCTGCCGCCACTGGAGACAACCGAACGGTTCTTTTTCGGGACCATGGGATTCGGCTGGGGCTTACTCAGCCTCGCGATTTTCAGCGGTCTGGTATTCGTCGACGACTTGTTCGCGCAACATCTTGCCCACAAGACGACACTTTCGTTACTCGCCTGGGTGGTGTTCGGGCTTGTGCTGCTGGGGCACCGGCTCTTCGGCTGGCGTGGACAACGTGCGGCGGGTCTGACGATCGCCGGTTTTGCGTTTCTCGCGCTCGCCTACTTCGGCAGCAAAATCGTGCTGGAGATACTCCTCCAACGTCACTGGGGCTAGTGTCCCCTTAGAGCGAGTCCAACATCGTGTCTGGTTACTTGACACACCCCATCGCCGGAGTTAAACCTGATCTGGAGGGAATATGCCCTCGCCAGCCGACGAGGTTTCTACTTCGTTGACCGACGACGTCCCGCTAGGCGCACTGTACGCGGTCCTCGCGACACTGATCTTCCTTTCCGCGTTCTTCTCCGGCTCGGAAACGGCGCTCATGAGCCTCAATCGCTACCGGTTGAGACACAAAGCGCGTGCGGGCCACCGTGGCGCACGTCTCGCGGAAGCATTGTTGCGGCAACCCGCCCGCTTGATCGGATTGATCCTGCTCGGCAACAACCTCGTCAACATCTCGGCGACGGTTCTGGCAACACTGATCGCAATCCGTGCCGGTATCAGCGCCGGTATGGTCGTTTTGATACTGACGCTTGTCGTTCTGATCTTTGCAGAAACCGCGCCAAAAACGCTCGCGGCTTTGCACCCCGAGCGGCTCGCCTACCCGGCCGCTTACGTGTACTCCCCGTTGCTGAAGGTGCTCTATCCGTTCGTCTGGTTGATCAACGTCCTCTCCAACGGTGTTCTCAAGATCCTTGGGCTGGGATCGAAAGTGAGCGACCCGCATATACTGTCGCGCGAAGAGTTGCGGACGGTAGTCCTGGAAGCCGGTGCGTTGTTGCCGAAACGACGCCAGAGTATGTTGTTGTCGATACTCGACCTCGAAAACGTCACGGTCGACGATCTGATGGTTCCACGCAACGACGTGGTCGGAATCGACCTCAACGACAGCTGGGAAGACATCGTCGAGGTGTTGCGTAACAGCCAACACACGCGTCTGCCCGTCTATCGCGACGAACTCGAAAACATCATCGGAATTCTGCACCTCCGGCGCGTGTTACAGGACCTGTCGCACGACCGCTTGACGGTGGAGTCTCTCGAAGAGCTGGCTCAGGAACCGTACTTCATTCCCGAAGGCACGCCTTTGAACAAACAGCTGATGAACTTTCAGCGCGCGCACAAACGTCTCGGGCTGGTCGTCGACGAGTACGGTGACATCCAGGGTCTCGTTACACTCGAGGACATACTGCGTGAAATCGTCGGCGAATTGTCGACCGACGCGAAGGTGGTGCACCAGGACATCATCCCTGACGACCAGGGTTATCTGGTCAAAGGCAACATCACGCTGCGTGCGCTAAACCGGATGATGCGCTGGTCGTTGCCGACCGACGGGCCGAAAACTCTGAGTGGTCTGATCATCGAAACGATGGAAACGATACCCGAACCAGGGACCAGTCTGGAGGTCGCCGGTTATCCGATCGAGATCGTGCGCATCTCGGACAATACCGTGAAGACGGCACGCATCAGCGCCGAAACCGGCGGCTCCTCCTGAGACCGATCATTTAGAACGCGGCGTCAAGTGCGTCGCTGACGCGCTTTACCGGAATCACCTCGATGCCGTCGATCGGTTTCTTCGGGGTGTTGGCGTCCGGAACGATTGCGCGTTTGAAGCCGTATTGCACCGCAGCACGCAGTCGTTCTTCACCGAACGGGACCGGCCGGATTTCGCCGGCGAGGCCAATTTCACCGAATACGACCAGCTTACCGGGCAACGCACGGTTGCGGAAACTCGATAACGCTGCCAGCAGTGCCGGAAGATCGGCCGCGGTCTCAGTGATGCGCACACCGCCAACAACATTGACGAACACGTCATGATCGGCGATCGCCACACCGCCGTGGCGGTGCAGAACCGCAAGCAACAGATTCAGACGTTGGGTGTCGAAACCGACTGCAATACGACGCGGATGGGCGCCACGCGCGTCGTCGACAAGTCCCTGAACTTCGACGAGCAAAGGCCGGCTGCCTTCGCTGGTAACCGTGACGACACTTCCGGGTACTTCGGTTTCGTGTCGCGACAGAAAGATTGCCGACGGATTGCGAACTTCCTTGAGTCCGTTGTCCGTCATCGCGAACACACCGAGTTCGTTCGCCGCGCCGAAACGATTCTTGACGGCACGCACGACCCGGTATCGGCTCCCGGCGTCGCTTTGAAAATAGAGTACCGTGTCGACCATGTGTTCGAGCACACGCGGGCCGGCGATTGCGCCATCTTTGGTAACGTGACCGACCAGAAACACAGAGGTGTTCGTATTTTTTGCAAAACGCACCAGGAGTGCGGTCGTTTCACGCAGCTGCGCGACTGCGCCCGGTGCGGACTGCAACGCATCGGTAAACATCGTTTGAATGGAATCGATGATCAATACGGTCGGACGCACGCGTTCCGTTTCGGTCAGTATCTGCTCGATGCGGGTTTCCGCCAGTGCTTGCAGCCGGCTCATATCGAGTTGCAAGCGGCGTGCACGCAGACCCACCTGGCCCAGCGATTCTTCACCGGTCACGTACAACGCGGTCGTTCGCATACTCAAGTTCGCGGCCGCCTGCAGCAACAGCGTCGACTTGCCGATGCCCGGATCGCCACCGATCAACACGACCGACCCCGGTACCAGACCACCCCCGAGCACACGGTCCAGCTCCCCGATGCCGCTGCCCCGGCGTTCGGCGGCCTCTTCACCGACTTCTGAAAGCACGCGACTCGCCGCAGGTGCCGCACTAAGCAATGCCCGTAGCCCTACCGGCAGAGACTCAGCGAGCGTGTTCCAGCTACCGCAATCCGGACACTGGCCCTGCCATTTCGGGCTTTGTGCGCCGCAACTGTCACAGACGTAAATGGTGCGGGCTTTCTTCCCCACGCGGTGCTCCCCGGACCAGGCAAGCCGGGGATGTTAGCCCGAATGGCGTTCTGCGAACCAGTGCACTTTTTCGGGGGCTGAAATCGTCTATAAAACAATTCCCTGGGGAATTTTCCCGGTGTGGTTTGCTGGTCGGGGGAAACCCTCACAACCCGCCGGATGCACGATGTCGAAGAAACAACGGATCATTCAGTCCAACTGGATTTTTGGGGCGCTGTTCAGCGCGACCTTCCTGCTGGTCGCTGTGACGACAGCACGCCCGTTGTTCGAACGTTTCGACCTGGCCGCGTACGACTTTGCGATGCGTCATTCTGACGCGACACCGAGCGACCGCGTCGTGGTGGTCGCCATCGACGAACAAAGCATCCGCAACATCGGTCGCTGGCCGTGGTCGCGCGACGTTCTGGCGCACGGTGTGGACCTGCTCGAAGGGTACGGGGCACGGGTTATCGCGAGCACGGTTCTGACCTCGGAACCACAGATAGATCCAGGCCTCGACGTCCTCCGCGACCTGCAGCAGTTTTTCGATGAGTCTTCACTGCGTCGTACCGTCGACGAAGCGGTTGTCGGGGGCAGCGATGCGGGTTCGGACACGGAGTTCGCGGACGATTTTCAGGAGATGCGTGGCCGTCTGGACCGGGCTATCGGA
>JAZFZN010000298.1:0-3244 GCA_036475515.1 Gammaproteobacteria bacterium | reverse complement strand
CGCGGCTTGGGTCAGATGCAACAGCGCATGCGTGAGTGTGCAGTGGTACTTGTCGGGAACACCAAGATGGGCCGCGTAGCGGCGCAACGCGGTATCGAAACGACGGGAGCCGGCCTCGAGTCCATGTTGCGACAGGTACAACCAGGCGGCGCGCAGGTGACCCCGGTGACCGAACTCCTCGGGCGGCAAGGTGCAATCCTCGAGTTCGTTCAGGAACTCAGTGTCGGCTTCGTCAACGAGGATCGTCTTTTTCAGTGAATTTGTGGCTGTGGCTCGCGTCATATTTCAGTCCATACACGCCTTTCAGTTCCTGGATTACTGCCAGGGTCTCGTCCCCGAACGCCGTTTTGCCTTCGAAGGCGTGCAGCACGATGCCCTCGAGCAGGTCGCCCAGCGATATATCGAGGTATTCGGCCAATGCTTTCAAGACCTTCACGAGCGACTTTTCGAGCCGCACACCGGTCTGCACCCGTTCGATGATGGGTCTGTCCTGTGTCATGGACAAATGGTACCGTGGTACCTAGGTACCGTCAAGCGACCGCCAGCAAAGAAAACGCCCGTCGAAGCCGACTCCGACGGGCGTCCGGTTCGTTGCAGCGGGGGCTACCAGATGCGCACGCGATCCTCCGTTGCTTTGTACAGCTCGTCGCCCTCTTCCGTCTCAAACGTTTCGTGGAACGCGTCGATGTTCACGACGGTGCCGTTTGCGCGGTATTCGCTGGGCGAATGCGGATCGACTTTGATACGTCGACGCAACTCGTCGTCGCGATACAGGCGTCGCCAGACCTGCGCCCAGCCCATGAAGAAACGCTGATCACCGCTGAAACCGTCAATGACCGGTGGGTTTCCCCCCTTCAACGACAGCAGATAGGCGCGGTGTGCCATCGTCAAACCTGCCATATCTCCGATGTTTTCGCCCATCGTGAACTCACCGTTCACGTGCATGTCATCGATCGGGTTGTAGCTGCTGTACTGTTCTCCGAGTTGCTTCGCGCGCGTCTGGAACCTCGCGTTGTCCTCTTCCGTCCACCAGTCGCGCAAATTCCCTTCGCCGTCATACTTGCGGCCCTGATCGTCGAATCCATGACTGAACTCATGTCCAATGACGGCACCGATGGCGCCATAGTTCGTCGCGTCATCGGCTTCCACGTTGAAAAACGGTGGCTGCAGAATCGCAGCCGGAAACACAATTTCATTCATGTTTGGGTTGTAGTACGCATTGACCGTCTGTGGTGTCATGAACCATTCAGTGCGGTCAATCGGGGCGCCCAGCTTGTCAACATTGCGCTGAAACTCAAATTCCACCGACCGCGCCATGTTGCCGACAAGGTCATCCGGTTCAATCGCGAGCGCCGAATAATCACGCCATTTCTCGGGATAACCGATCTTTGGGGTAAATTTCTGCAGCTTGTCCTGAGCCTGGGCTTTCGTTTCGGGACCCATCCATTCGAGGTTATTGATCGAAATCCGGAACGCTTCGCGTAGATTTGCGATCATCTCGTCCATCCGCGCTTTCGCTTCCGGTGGATAGTGACGCTCCACGTACACTTTGCCGACCGCTTCGCCGAGCATGTTGTCCGTGTCCTGGACCGCCCTCTTCCAACGCTGTTGGTTCTGTTCCGTCCCCCGCAGCGTGCGTCCATAGAAATCGAAGTTGAGCTCGACGAAGTCCTCGGTCACATACGGCGTTGCGCTGTTGATCAGCTTGTAGGTGAAATACGTTTTCCAGGTACTGATCGGTTCGTCCGAAAGTGCACGTGTCGCCTCTTCGAAGTAACTCGGTTGCGAAAGGACGATTTCCGTTTGTCCGTGGATTCCTGCGCCATTCAGAAACGCGTTCCAGTCGAAACCGGGCGTCAGCGTGTTGGCTTGGACGATCGTGAACAGGTTGTAGCGCTCGTTCGGGTCGCGGTTGCGAACCTTGTCCCAGTGCGCACCGGCAAGGCGTGTCTCCAAAGACATGATCGTATCGGCTTTGTCCGCTGCGTCGTCAACACCGGCCAGCGACAGCAGGTCGGTGATGTACTCGACATAGGCCACACGTACGTCGGAGAACTCGTCGTCGAAATAGTACTCTCGGTTTGGCAAACCCAAACCCGTCTGCCACATGTATCCCATATAGCGGGTCGAATCTGTCAGATCATTGTCGACGAAGAATCCAAACGGATCCGCTATACCGGTCCGTTGTGAGTAGCCGATATAGTCGACCAGCTCGGCGTGATTCGAGATCGCATGGATCCGTGACAGATCCTGTTCTATTGGTGTCAAACCCTTTTGGGCGACAAGCTCGGTATCCATGTAAGCGCGGTAGAAATCAGCCACCTTTTGTTCGTCTGTCCCGGCCGGGTGTTCGGTTGTCGCGGTTTCTTCGATGATCACACGCAGGTCTTCCTCGGCCTTGTCGAGCAGCACGCTGAACGACCCGTAATTCGACTTGTCCGCCGGAATCTCGGTTGTTTCCAGCCAGGTCCCATTGACGAAACGAAAGAGATCGTCCTGGGGACGCACGCTGGTGTCCATCGATTCCTGGTTTATCCCGAGGTCGAGCGCCGGTGTCTCCGGCTCTTTCGGCGCAGACGCGCAGGCGCCCAACACGATCACTGTGATCAATACCAATCCGTTTCTCATATTCATGCTCTGGCTCTCTATTGGTTTTCGATTCGGTCGTAGCGGCCGAGTACCGCAGTTCGGACCGAAAAACTTGGTTTTGGTTCGGCCGCGTCTACAACTTTGATATGAACCCAGCGAGGTGCCGCTTTTCACTCTTTGCGTCCCGCAAACGAAACTCGATGTTGTCTGGTTCCGTATGCCACCGCAACATGACCCATCCCGGCAGCAGGAGCGGCATCTTGAACTCGACGTCGATGCGTGCGCTGTCGATACCGGTTCTTTCCGTGATCTCGGCAATACTGCGGGCCATCGACCACATGCCTTGCGCGATCGCACGCGGAAACCCGAGCAAACGCGCAGTCACAAGACTGAGATGGATCGGGTTGTAGTCCCCGGACACCCTCGCATAGCGGCGCCCGATGTCCGAACCGGCCTGCCAACTCGTCGTTTCAATGTCGACCAATGGCCGATCGTTTTCGGCACGACGGTTTCGGGGTTTGCCACGCTTGCGTTTGCCACGTGCAAGAAACCGACTGATCTCTTCCCAGACAGGCTGGCCACCGTCGCGGACACGCGTGATCAGCTCGAACTCCTGACCGCGTTCGGTATCTTCGTGGCCTTCGATCTCGCATTC
>JAZFZN010000297.1:0-3064 GCA_036475515.1 Gammaproteobacteria bacterium | reverse complement strand
GTGTCAAAAGTCGAAGCCGTGTCGAATACGTGTCCCAGAAATCGTCGGGAAGGTCGAAACGAACCACTTCCGAAATTGACGACGCGACCGCGGAAGCAGTCTCCCAACGCCCCGGCAGTGACAGTGTGTTCTTGTCCTTGACGCGCTGAACTTCATCGAGCGAAGGCGGATTGTCGGTGACGATACCGGTCAACTCCTTCCTGAGCTCATTCATGGATTCCTTGGTCTTGTCGGTCTGAACGGGTGCGTATGCGAGAAACGGGCGTTGCCCTTTCGCGTCGACCATCGTGCTGTAGGCACCGTACGACCAGTGCTTGTCTTCACGAAGATTCATGTTGATGCGTGCGCTGAAGCTGCCGCCCAGCACGTCGTTCATCGACTCGATGGAAAGCTCGTTCGGGTTCGCCTTCGGTGGCGCAACGTGACCCGCGAAGATCATCGATTGTTCTGAGCCTGGCCGATCGACGATATAGACCGAGGTTCGCTCACGTTGCGACACCTGCGCAATATTTTTCTGAGGGACAGCTCCGGGTTCCCATCCCGCAAACAACTCTTCGAGTTTCGGTGTGATCTCCTCGAGTGTCGTATCACCGACGACGATCATCGTCGCATTGTCCGGTCTAAACCAGGTTGAATGAAACGCTGCGAGTTCCGCGGCCGTCAGGTTGCTGACGGACGCTTCCGTACCGGAACCCGTCAAGGGTAATCCGTATGCGTGTCCCTCGCCGTACAACAGCTTCGGAAAAACGCGTAGCGCCATCTGAACCGGCGTTACTTTCTCTCGCTGTATCGCTGCCAGCTGTTGTTTCTGCAAACGCTCGAATTCCGTTTCGGGAAACGAAGGATTCAGAATCACATCTGCATAAATATCCAGAGAGTCATCGAGGTTTGCTTTGAGTGCAGAAAGTGATACGGCTGATGTGTCCAGATTCGAACCGGAGTTGAGACTTGCACCCAACATCGCGAGTTCTTCGCTGATTTCGAGCGCGGAACGGTTGGTCGTGCCCTCATCCATCATGTTCATTGCGAGGCTGGCCGTCCCCGGGGTTCCGAACTGATCCGCGGCATAGCCGGCATCGACCAGCAAGTCAAAATCCACTACCGGCACTGCATCACGATGCGCGACGAGTACTTTGAGCCCGTTCGACAATTCGCCCTTGCTCACCTGTGGGAAAGATACCGATGGGAACTCCGTAATCTGCGGTAGTCCGGTCCGATCCACGTCGATGTCGCTCGCCAAGAAGTCTGTTGGGTACGGGTGTACTTCGAGGACATAGACACCGTCGGACAGCCAGTTCTTTGCAACGTCATGCACAGATTCCGTGTCGGCTTCCCGTAAGCGCTGCGATGTTGTCTTGTAGAAGTCGGGTGAACCGCCATAGACCTCGTTTTCCGCAAGGATGTCGGACTTGCCACCGAACCCGCCGATGCGTTCGACGCCACGCACGAATCCGGACAGGTTCTGGGCACGTACACGCTCGAGTTCCCGTTTGTTCGGACCCTCTTCGAGGAACAAAGCCAGCTCCTCGTCCATCGCACGCTCTACCGCCGCCAGATCTCCACCGGGCTGTGCGGTCGCCCAGACGACGAACAAACCCGCTATCTCACCGTTAAACGCAAATGCACCGACATCGGTCGCGATCTGATCTTCATAGACCAAACGCTTGTACAGACGCGAGTTCTTGTCGGATGCCAGAATCGCGCCCGCGAGGTCCAGATAATCCGCATCTGCTGTTCCCCACTCCGGCGTATTCCAGGCCTTGTAGACCCGCGCCTGTGGTACTCGATCTTCCATCACCTGGCGGCGTTCGCCAGTGCGCTTTGCGGTCCAGACCTGCTGCTTCGCTAGCGGCGGACCCGCCGGAATATGACCGAAATAACGTTCGACCTTTGCTCTCGCCGTCGCCGTGTCGATATCTCCTGCGATCACGATGACGGCGTTGTTCGGTCCGTAGTAAGTCTTGAACCACTCGTGGACGTCTTCAAGTTCAGCGGCATTGAGATCGTCCATCGAACCGATGGTCAGCCACGAATACGGATGCCCTTTCGGGAACGAGTTCTCCACGATGTGTTCAAACACCTTTCCGTATGGCTGGTTTTCACCCTGGCGTTTTTCGTTCTGAACAACACCACGTTGTTCGTCGAGCTTCGCCTGGTCAATCGCACCAAGGAGATGGCCCATGCGGTCCGACTCCATCCACAGAGCCAGATCGACAGCGGTAGTGGGAACGTTTTGGAAGTAGTTCGTACGATCGAAGTTTGTCGTTCCGTTCATATCGGTGGCACCGGTCCTTTCAAACGGTCCGAAATAGTCGTCGTCGAAGTTTTCCGTACCGTTGAACATCAGATGTTCGAACAGATGCGCAAAACCGGTTTTACCTTCCTTTTCATTCTTTGAACCGACGTGATACCAAACGTTGACCGCAACGATCGGCGCTTTGTGATCCTCGTGTACGATCACGGTCAGTCCGTTCTCGAGTACGAACTTGGTATAGGGAATATCGATCTCTGTTTCCGCGGCCATGGCGGTTGCGGCAAAAAGAACTGCGGTTGTGGCGAGCAGGGCTCGTATGGACATCAATCCATCCGGAATAGTGTTCATCCCAACAGGGGGACAACATTCAGCTGAAATCGTGCGCTAATGTACACCCGAAAGCCGTCGTTCGGGTGATTTTTCCGGCTTCAGCCGGTTGTTTAGAAGCTGTCGGATCCCCGGCGGGCCAACAACCGCAGCACCGAGAGTCCGTCCAGCAGGTGCAGGTGGCGACCCCGCGCGTAGGCGCGGGCATCCGGCGTGAACTCTCCGAGGGTTGCGAAGAAGCCGCGTTGCGCACCATAGGAGGACACCGCGCGATTCAGGTTTTCGACCGATGCGACACCGGTCTTGAGCCCGACCAGACGTCGTCCGAAAACGATGACTTTCTCCTGGCCGCGTCGGAGAATCAGCCCGGGCCCATCCGGACCCGCGATGCGGGACAGAATCTCATAGTTGCGTGCGACGAACCCGTCCGCAATGCGGCGTACGAACTCGTCGGGGTCCAGACGCCTGAGTCGCTTCAGGGTC
>JAZFZN010000296.1:0-2228 GCA_036475515.1 Gammaproteobacteria bacterium | reverse complement strand
TGCCTTCTTCGAGTACAACCGCACGGCCACCAGCGCGGATGTGTTCTTTGACGAGTGCGTGCTGCGGATTCATCGTCAGATAGGCCAGGTGTTCGGCGCGGCTGTAGTCCGCCATCTTCAGACACAGCGGATCGTCGGCGTTCAGCACAGCGGTATTGGTCGCGACCTCGATCGGAATGCGTTTGACTTCCGCCAGTTCCTCGACCGTGTTGATGCCGCGCAATCCGAGGTGGTCCGCCGCGACGTTCAGACAAACGGCGACATCGTTCGTCGAATAGCCCATACCCTGTCGCAACAAGCCACCACGCGCCGTCTCGAGCACTGCGGCATCGACAGCCGGATCACGCAGGATCATGCGCGCGGCCACCGGACCGGTCATGTCGCCAGGAACGCTCAGCTGTCCGTCGATATAGACGCCATCCGTTGTTGCGAGGCCAACTGTGTGTCCGGCCAGCTTCATAATGTGAGCCAACATGCGCGACGTCGTGGTCTTGCCGTTCGTCCCTGTGATCGATGCGATCGGAATCCGCGACGGTGTGCCCGGATGGAACAGCATGTCAATGATCGGTCCGGCGACATCGCGTGGCGTCCCTTCGGACGGCGCAACGTGCATGCGAAATCCCGGTGCCGCATTGACTTCACAGATTGCACCACCGTTTTCCTTGTATGACTCGGTAATGTCGGTTGTCAGAAAGTCCACACCACCGCAATCCAGGTTGATCGCCTGAATCGCACGTTCGGCCATCTCACGGTTGTCGGGATGGATGATGTCGGTCACATCGATCGCAGTGCCACCAGTGGACAGATTGGCCGTACGGCGCATGTACACGACTTCGCCCTTCGGTGGTACCGTGTTTCTGTCGTAACCTTTCTCAGCGAGCACCGTTTCGGCCTGATGATCGAATTCGAGACGGGTCAGAACTTTTTCGTGACCGACACCGCGACGTGGATCCGTGTTTACCTCTTCGACCAGCGCCTCTATGGTCCTTTCACCATCGCCGACGACATGTCCCGGAACGCGTTTGGCCGCGGCGACCAGTTTTCCGTTGATGACCAGGAGTCGGTGGTCGAGCCCCTGTATGTGACTTTCAACGATGGCCGTGCGTCCGTGTTCGCGAGCTTTCTCGAACGCAACACGAACCTGATCGGCATCGGTCAGATCCACCGATACACCGCGACCGTGATTCGCGTTCAGCGGTTTGACGACGACCGGGTAGCCGATCCGTTCTGCCGCGCGTACCGCTTGGTGCGTGCTGTAGACCAGCCGTTGCACCGGCACGGGTAGTCCGAGATCGCCGAGTATCTGGTTGGCTTCCTCTTTGTCAGACGCGAGTTCAACGGCGATGTAGCGTGTTTCTCCGGTGATGGTTGCCTGGATGCGTTTCTGGTAACGACCGTGGCCGAACTGGATCAGACTGTAGCGGTTCAGCCGTATCCACGGGATGCCTCTCTCTTCGGCGGCTTTGACGATGGATGCGGTACTCGGGCCCAGAGCACGCCGTTGCGCATAGCGGATGAACGCGTCGCGTTCGTCCTCGAAGTCGAATTCTTCTTCGCGTATTTCCGGCGGTTGCAGGTCTTCCGGCAGCAGGTAGTGGAGCAGTTTCAGCGCGAGATGTCCGGCCTCTTTGCCGACATCGGAGTCTTCGTACTCATAGACCATGTCGTACTGACCCGGCTCGCCTGTGGAGCGGGTCTTGCCGAAGGTAACGTGAGATCCGGCCACGTTCTGCAGCTCGATCGCGACGTGTTCCATCACGTGCGCGAGCCAGGTGCCTTCGTCTTCCCGCAAGCGGCGTATGAAGCCGCCGGGCGTGCGGTACGAGCAGCCGTGTTCTTTCAGACCTGGGAGGTATTCGATCAGACGGTCGGTAAACTCAGGACCGAGCCTGCCGGTGGGCCATTCCTCGAGCACGCCGAGATCCAGGGTCATGCGAATGACCGGAAAACGTGCGTACAGATTCGGCCCGACGTAGACGTTCGTCGACAGGATTTTCATTGTTCGCCCTGCGGTTATTTAGCCGCGGCGCTTCTCGACACCATATTATAGACGCCGCCGTTAACGAGCACGTGCAGCTGCACGCCGATCATTGAGACCGGGGCATTGCGGCGCACCTGTGCCATCGACGAAAACTGGAGACCTGATGGGTCGACCACCGTGATGCCACCGGTCCCGACGACCTCGAAAGTATCGTCCGGACGGATGAATGCAGCGGTGTCTTCGTCCA
>JAZFZN010000295.1:0-3558 GCA_036475515.1 Gammaproteobacteria bacterium | reverse complement strand
AAGACTTCGCAGAACATGCTCTTGACATTCGCAGTGACGGCATCGTCACCATATGCGTATGCCGTTCCGTTGTTGGCGTGTGCGAGCGCCGACAGAATGGGCGCTGCGACCGGCGCTTCGTTGTCGCTGCGGAAGTTCATCAGGAATCAATAATAGATGGAAACCGGTCTGATTGCCGCAGCGCAAAAGAAAAAGACCACCCGAAGGTGGTCTTTCGCCAGGAGCGCGACGAGTCCGTTCGCCGCAAAAGTTTTACCCAACTCCGTCAGCTGCCACGGCGGTGAACACGGCGTGTCTGGCTTGCGCGTGAGCCATTCGGATTCTGCCGGGCACGTTTGCTGACTCGGCTTCTGTCACCGTCGGCATTTTTGCGCGCGCGATCGCTGCCTCTGGCGACAACATTGCCGTCTGCGTCTTGCTTGCGATACTGCCGCTGGGCTCGAGCGTTGCCCTGTCCATCGGTCTGGGCACGTCGACGGGCCTGCACGGTTTCACCATCGGCATTGGTGCGCTCGCGGTACTGCTTGCCGCCTTTGGCACCGTCTTCGGTTTTGTAACCCCGGGCACCACCGCGTGCGATGACGTCGCCGTCTGCGTCGGTCGTCCGCCACTGTCTCTGTCCCTGGGCGTTACCTTGACCGTCGGTGCGGCCGCGGCTGCGAACCTGGATGGTTTCACCATCCGCGTTGGTACGTTCGCGGACGTGTTTGCCGCCCTTCTCGCCTTCTGCAGTTTCGTAACCCTTCCCGGCACCACGGGCGATCACATCACCGTTCTCGTCGGTCACGCGATACGCTGCTTTGCCGTATTTGTCGCCGTCATCGTTCTCATGAACCCTTTTGACCACTTCGACGGTGTTGCCGTTCTCGGTTAAAAAGGTGTTCTTCTCAACGCCCTTGGCCGCTTCGTCGCCTTCGGCGTACGCACCTGCCGAAAGCAAGAGGCTGGCGATCAAAACGTTTGCGGTCATCTTCCTGTCCATCGGTACAACTCCAACAAAAGAACATTCGTTACAGCAAAGAACGAACGTCTTCTCGAAAGGTTGACAGATGAACAACGCGTGTTATGTCAAACGCGTAAAGAGACTGGGGCGTGCAGGGGATCCGCTCTCGGGACACTCACTGTGGAACGTTGCTCCGAGCGGTGGGGTAGTTGCACCAATCGCGAGCGTCCGGAGCGCGCACAGACCGCGCGCCCGGTCAGTACTGACTATGGACCTTCGGTCAGAACGATCGCCGGATCCGGTTCGGGTTCCGGCAACTGCTCCGCGACCCATGCATCAACCCGCGCTTCCAGCACACTCAGCGGCACGGCGCCGGCACCGAGCACCGTGTCGTGGAACGTACGCACATTGAAGTCCTCACCGAGCGCCTCGGTCGCACGCGCACGCAGTTCTTTGATCTTCAGCTCGCCAATCTTGTAGGCCAGTGCCTGTCCCGGCCAGACGATGTAACGATCGATCTCGACCACGATGTCGTGCCTGGACTTGCTGCTGTTGCTGACAAAAAACTCGATCGCATCGTCGCGAGACCAGCCCAGTGCATGCATTCCGGTATCGACGACGAGCCGGACCGCACGCCACATCTCGTATGTGAGTTGCCCGAACTTCGAATAGGGATCTTCATAAAAACCCATTTCTTCACCAAGACTTTCCGAATACAACCCCCAACCCTCGACGAACGCGGTGTAACCGCCATAGCGACGGAACCATGGCATGTCGAGTTCCTGTGCCAACGCGATCTGCAGGTGATGACCGGGCATCGCTTCGTGCAAGGTCAACGCTTCCATTTCCCACTTCGGTCGCGTCTTGAGGTTGTAGGCGTTGGCGAAAAACAAGCCCGGCCGTCCAGCCTCCAGAGAACCGCCCTCGTAGTAGGCGGTCGTCTGTGACTTCTCGGCGTACTCCGGAACACGGGCGACCCCGTACGGCAGACGTGGCAACACACCGAACAATGCTGGCAGACCTGCATCCGCGCGCTTTGCAACATCGCGGTAACCGGTCAGCAGCCCTTCGGGCGTACCAAAATAGAACTGCGGATCCGTGCGCAGAAACTCAGTGAACTCTGTGAAACTTCCCTGGAAACCGGACTCGACGATGACACGATCCATCTCGCCACGGATGCGTTTGACTTCGGACAATCCCAGTTCGTGGATTTCCTCGGGTGTCATGTCGGTCGTCGTCATGCGCCGCACACGATGCGCATACCAGGCTTCACCATCCGGTAGATCAACCGCGGCGATCGAATCGCGTGCACCGGGCAGATACTCATCCACCAGAAAACTCTGCAGCCGTTGATAGGCGGGTGCCAGGGATTTTTCATAGATCCACAGCGCACGAGCACGCAACCGGTCCTGTTCGGACACCGGAATACTTTCCGGGAACTCCTTGAACGCCGCCAGCAATGCGCTGTCCGCGGGATCTTGGGTCAACAGGTTCTGAATCTGTTGTGGCACATCACGCAGCGTAATCTGCGGTGGCGTGACTTCCAGTTCCAGTCCCTTCTTCAGCAATACGAGGTTCTGTTCGACGAGTGTCGTCGCCCCATCCAGTCGTGCCAGAACGTCCTCGTAATCGCCGACCGTGTTCTTCGGCTGGAGCGCAAGCATCTGCGGCACGTCCTGATGCACGCCCCCGAGTTGATTGAGCGTCAGATAATCGGAAGCGAAACGCTGGCCGTCGACGTCGAGTTGCAGCGTGTCCATGAGCAGATCGTAGTTCAGACGATCTGCGTCATTGAGTTGTTCACGATCGATTTCCGTCAGCAATAGCACTGAACGGCGCGTATCAGTCTTGCGTCGTTCGATCACCTCGATCGAATTGTCCGTCCACCGATAATTCACACCCGGGACACCGATGTAGGTTCCATACTCCGGGAACTCGAGCATCGTATAGTCGAAATACAGCTCGATGAATGCGTTGAGTCGTTCGGCCTCACTCAGGCCGGTGATGTCGTCCCTGATCGCGGCCTCCCGGGCGAGGACGTCCTCGCGTTCAGCGTCGTAGTCAAACGCCGTGGCGACGCTGCTGCCCAGGCTCATTAGAAGAACGACAAAAAGACGTCCGACGGATTTGTGCATCTTTGTTACCTTTGCAGGGGGTTGACCGACCGCCGAGTATACCGCAGAGGCTGCTCGTCCCGGATGCTCAGATCGCCTTCGCGAGTACGTCGAACAGTCGATCGATGTCCTTGGACTCGTTATAAAGATGCGGCGCGATGCGGATGGACGAACCACGCACGCTGACGTGTACGCCGCCATCGCGCAGTGCCTTGAACAGTTCGTCCGGAACCTGCTTTGGAAAACGGACACCGAGCATGTGTGGCGCGCGGGCCGCGCTGGCGGGAACACTCAGTCCGAGTTGTTCCGCACGATCGACGATCTCCGTGTTGAATGCGGCCAGAGTCGTGGCAATTTCGGCGACCCCCCAGGCGTGAACCTGTTCCAGTGCTGCCACGGCCATCGGCATCATGACCTGGCTGGCGCGTTCGCCGGCGTCGTAGCGTCGAGCACCCGGACGGTATTCGTCGCGATAGAGCACGAGTCCGGCAAAGTCTTCGC
>JAZFZN010000294.1:0-11759 GCA_036475515.1 Gammaproteobacteria bacterium | reverse complement strand
CGACTCGATCAGGACCGCGGTCTGGATCGTCATGTGCAACGATCCGGCGATGCGTGCACCTTTCAGCGGTTGCGCCGCTGCATATTCTTCACGCACGGTCATCAGACCGGGCATTTCGGTCTCGGCGATCGCGATTTCCTTACGACCCCAGTCCGCCAGCGAAATGTCGGCGACGTGGTAATCCGGCGCCAGCTTGGTAGCGGCTTCACTCATCTTGTAGTACTCCAGTAGTTTCTAGGTTCTTTGGTTCAGCCACCGGTTCCGGTAGCGGTCAGGTTCGCGGCGTCACGCAAAACCTCGGCCTTGTCCGTGCGTTCCCAGGTGAAGTTCTCACCGGTGCGACCGAAATGCCCATACGCGGCTGTTTCACGATAGATCGGCCGGATCAGATCAAGCATCTTGATGATGGCGTACGGCCGCAGATCAAAGTGCTCGCGGATCAGTGCGGTCAGTTGAGCTTCCGGAATCTTGCCAGTGCCAAAGGTTTCGACCGCGATCGACGTTGGTTCGGCGACACCGATCGCATAAGAAACATGGACCTCGCAACGTTCAGCGAGGCCAGCGGCGACAATGTTCTTTGCCACATAGCGTGCCGCATAGGCTGCTGATCGGTCTACCTTCGACGGATCCTTGCCCGAAAACGCACCGCCACCGTGGCGGGCCATACCGCCGTAGGTGTCGACGATGATCTTGCGTCCGGTAACGCCGGCATCGCCGACCGGTCCACCGATGACAAAGCGGCCCGTCGGGTTGATGTAATAACGCGTGCGTTCGTCCAGCCACTCCGCCGGCAGTACCGGCTTGATGATGGTCTCCATCACCGCTTCGCGCAGTGTTTCGTTTGGAACGTCTTCGTGGTGTTGGGTCGACAAGACGACCGCGTCGATGCCGACGGGTTTGCCGTCTTCGTAACGGAAGGTCACCTGGCTTTTTGCATCAGGACGCATCCACGCGAATTCGCCGCTGCGTCGCACTTCGGCCTGACGCTGGACGAGCCGGTGTGCATAGGTAATCGGGGCCGGCATCAGCACATCGGTCTCGTTCGATGCATAACCGAACATCAGACCCTGGTCGCCGGCGCCCTGAGTTTCCTCGAACTCACGGTCGACGCCCCGGGCGATGTCTGGTGACTGTTTGCCGATCGCATTCAGCACCGCACAGGTACGTCCGTCGAAACCGAGCGACGAATCGTCGTAGCCGATATCGAGGATCACCTGACGTGTCAGTTCTTCGAGATCGATCCAGGCGGTGGTCGTGATTTCGCCGGCGACGATCGCCATGCCGGTCTTCACCATGGTCTCGCAGGCGACACGCGCCTGGGGATCGGCGGCAATAATGGCATCAAGCACGGCGTCAGAAATCTGATCGGCAATCTTGTCCGGATGGCCTTCGGATACCGACTCCGAAGTAAACAAATAACTTCTCGACATCGCGGCAATACCCGTGATCGTTGGCTGCAAAGCGGGGCATTGTACCGCATCGCTTTGGAGCAACGACAAACGGCCCGGTGCCGCCTGTACCAGGCCCTGGCGAGGCCGGCCTGTTGCCCCGAATCGGCTCATAAGCGACAATGCGCGCCCTTTCAAGGGATTCACCGATGCCGACTCGAAGAGACCTCGCCAACGCCATTCGGGCGCTGTCGATGGATGCCGTACAGCGTGCCAATTCCGGACACCCGGGCGCCCCGATGGGCATGGCGGACATCGCTGAGGTGCTCTGGAACGACTATCTGAAACACAACCCGGCGAATCCGCACTGGACCAATCGCGACCGTTTCGTGATGTCCAACGGCCACGGGTCGATGCTCGTCTATTCGTTGCTGCATCTGACCGGTTACGATTTACCCCTCGAAGAACTCGAAAATTTCAGACAACTCGGTTCCAAAACTGCCGGGCACCCCGAATATGGCATCACACCCGGTGTCGAAACGACGACCGGTCCACTCGGCCAGGGGCTCGCAAACGCCGTCGGCATGGCCCTCGCAGAAACAGTGCTCGCGGCCCGATTCAACCGGGCGGATTTCCCGATCGTTGACCATTACACCTGGGTGTTCGTGGGCGATGGTTGTCTGATGGAAGGGATTTCCCACGAAGTCTGCTCCTACGCCGGAACTCTGGGCCTGGGCAAACTGATCGTTTTCTACGACGACAATGGCATCTCGATCGATGGTGAAACCAAGGGCTGGTTCACCGACGACACGCCGAAACGCTTCGAAGCCTATGGCTGGCACGTCGTCCCCGATGTCGACGGTCACGATCCCGACGCGGTGAACGCAGCGATCGAGGCAGCACGTGCAGAGACCGGAAAACCATCGATCATCTGTTGTCGCACCATCATTGGCTACGGCTCGCCGAACAAACAGGGCACCGCCGATACACACGGTGCTCCGCTCGGCGAAGACGAGGTCAAGCTGGCACGGGAGAGCCTCGGCTGGACGCACGAACCCTTCGTCGTGCCGGACGAGTTGCGGGCCGTCTGGAATCACGTAGAAGAAGGCGCGGCGGCTGAAGCGCAATGGTGCGGGCTGTTTGGCCGCTACCGTGAGACCCATTCGGAACTGGCCGCTGAGTACGAACGCCGGCTGGGTGCCGAGTTGCCGGCCGGGTGGGCCGAGCACGCCGAACGCTTCATCAGCGAAACACAGAATGACGCGAAGTCGATGGCGACACGCAAAGCGTCATTGCATGCGTTGAACGGCTATGGTCCGTTGTTGCCCGAGCTCGTCGGCGGTTCTGCCGATCTAACCGGTTCGAACAACACCTTTTGGTCTGGATCGAAGACGATCACCAGGGACGATCCGGACGGCAATTATCTGTTCTTTGGGGTACGCGAATTCGGAATGTGCGCCCTGGTGAATGGCATGGCGTTGTATGGCGGCTTCATCCCGTATGCCGGCACTTTCCTCGTGTTTTCGGACTATGCACGCAATGCAGTCCGTATGTCGGCGCTGATCGGTGCCCCGAGTATTTTTGTGTGGACCCATGATTCGATCGGACTCGGCGAGGACGGGCCGACACACCAGCCGATCGAACATCTGACCGGCCTGCGGATCATGCCGAACATGTCGGTCTGGCGTCCCTGTGACGCGACCGAGACCGGTGTTGCGTGGCGCGCCGCGATCGAACGACGCGACGGGCCGACAAGTCTGGTGCTCAGCCGGCAGGGCCTGCCACACCAGACGCGTAATGCCACCCAGGTCGAAAGCATCGAACGCGGTGGTTATGTCTTGTATGAACCGGAGGAAACGCCGGAATTGATTTTCATCGCGACCGGTTCCGAAGTCGGGCTGGCGATGGAGGCTGCCGGTGTACTGGCCGGCGAAGGCATAGCGGCACGCGTCGTGTCGATGCCGAACGCGGGTGTTTTCGACGCACAGGACGTCGTCTATCAGTTACAGGTCCTGCCGCCGCAAATTGATCGACGCATTGCGGTCGAGGCCGGGGTGCCGGACTACTGGTACCGATATGTCGGCCCGAACGGCCGTGTCATCGGCCTCCAACGCTATGGTGAATCGGCGCCGGCGAAAGACGTATTTGCCCACCTCGGGTTGACCGTGGAACAGCTCGTTGCCACTGCACGGGAAATCGTCCCGACCACCGCTTGAACAGAAATCCAGGGAGACCAAAACAAATGTCAGTAAGAGTTGCGATCAACGGCTACGGACGCATCGGGCGCAATATCCTGCGTGCGGTATACGAGGAAGGCCGCCGTGATGAAATCGAGATCGTCGCGGTCAACGACCTCGGCGACGCGAACGCGAATGCCCACCTGACACGCTATGACACCGCACACGGCAAGTTCCCTGGCGAAATCACGGTCGATGGCGATGCGATGGTCGTCAACGGCGATCGGATTCGCGTGCTGGCCGAACGCAACCCGTCCGATCTGCCGTGGCGTGAACTCGGTGTCGATGCAGTGCTCGAGTGCACCGGTCTCTTTGCGACCAAAGACAAGGCTTCGGCGCACCTTGAGGCCGGTGCGAAAAAAGTCGTCATTTCGGCACCGGCCGGCAAGGAAGTCGACGCGACGATCGTCTACGGCGTCAACCAGGATACACTCAAGGCATCCGACACAGTGATCTCGAACGCGTCCTGTACGACCAACTGTCTGGCCCCGATGGTTAAACCGCTGCTCGAGAAGATCGGTGTCGAAGCCGGTCTGATGGTCACGATCCATGCATACACGAACGACCAGGCGCTTTCCGACGTGTATCACAAGGACTTGCGTCGTGCGCGTGCTGCAGCAATGAATATGATTCCGACCAAAACCGGTGCCGCCTCGGCGGTCGGGCTGGTATTGCCCGAACTCGACGGTAAGCTCGACGGTTACGCGGTTCGTGTACCGACGATCAATGTGTCTTTTGTCGATCTGACTTTTGCTGCGTCGCGCGACACAACCGTGGATGAAGTGCACGCGATCATGAAAGAGGCAGCCGAAGGAGAGCTGAAGGGCGTGCTCGCATACAATGCTGAACCCCTGGTGTCGATGGACTTCAACCACGATCCGGTATCGTCCACCTACGAAGAGTCGACCACCAAGGTCAGTGGTGGCCGTCTGGTCAAGGTCTGCTCGTGGTACGACAACGAGTGGGGCTTTTCGAACCGCATGCTCGATACGACACTGGCACTGATCAACGCGAAATAATGTGAACGTCCTCAGGATGACGGATCTGGATCTCGCGGGTCGCACCGTACTGATCCGCGAGGACCTGAACGTTCCTGTCGAAGACGCTTCCGTCACCAGCGATGCCCGCATCCGGGCTGCTTTGCCGACACTGAACCATGCGCTCGATGCCGGTGCACGTGTCATTGTGATGTCGCACCTCGGTCGTCCGACCGAGGGCCAGCACGATCCGGCCTATTCTTTGCAGCCCGTCGCCCGGCGTCTGGGCGAACTGCTCGGACGCGACGTTCCGTTGATCCGGGACTGGCTCGACGGTGTCGGCGACGATTCTCCGATTGTCGTTGCCGAAAATGTCCGCTTTAACGTCGGCGAGAAATCCAACGACGAAAACCTGTCGCGACGCATGGCGGCGTTGTGCGATGTATTTGTGATGGACGCGTTTGGAACCGCGCACAGGGCCCAGGCCAGTACACACGGCGTCGCGCGTTTTGCACCGACCGCCTGCGCCGGTCCGTTGCTGGTCGCGGAACTCGAGGCGCTCAAACAAGCACTCGAGGATCCCGCGCGACCGCTGCTCGCCATCGTCGGTGGTTCGAAAGTGTCGACCAAACTGAATGTGCTAGAAGCCTTGCTCGAGCAAGTCGATCAGCTGATCGTCGGCGGTGGTATCGCCAACACGTTCATCGCGGCGGCCGGCTACCCGGTCGGCAAATCCCTGTACGAACCGGACCTCGTCGAGGTGGCGAACGCGTTGATGGAGCAAGCACGCGCACAGGGGGCTGAGATTCCGGTTCCGAGCGACGTCGTTGTCGCGACTGAATTCGCTGCCGATGCGATGGCTACCGTCAAGCCAGTCTCAGAAATCGCCGACGACGACATGATCCTCGACATCGGTCCCGAAACCGCGACCCGACTCGCCGGGATGATCCACGACGCCGGCACGATCATCTGGAACGGACCGGTCGGTGTGTTCGAGTTCGACGCCTTTGGCGCCGGCACCGAGTCGGTTGCCAGGGCGGTTGCACACAGCGACGGGTTTTCGATCGCCGGTGGTGGCGATACGCTTGCGGCCATCGACAAGTACGGTGTGGCTGATCGCGTCTCTTATATCTCGACGGGTGGTGGCGCCTTCCTCGAGCTTGTCGAGGGCAAAACACTACCGGCTGTCGCCGCGCTTGAAGAACGCGCGGCGGAAACCGTGTCATAACCGTGGCCAGAAGACGCACAAAAATCGTCGCGACACTGGGTCCGGCGACCCGCACACCGGAAGCCATCGAAGCGATACTGAAAGCTGGTGCCGACGTCGTAAGGCTGAACTTTGCACATGGTACGCGCGAGGAACAGGCGGAACAGGCGCGCACGGTCCGCGAGGTATCTGCAAAACTCGGCACAGACGTCGGTCTGCTCGGTGATCTGCAGGGTCCGAAAATCCGCATCGAGTGCTTTCGCGACGGACACGTCGAACTCGTCGAGGGACAGACGTTCACGATCGATGCTGGCATGGACGCGGACGCCGGCGACGAACACGCCGTCGGTACCGCGTACAAACAACTGCCGGAAGACCTCAAGCCCGGCGATGTGCTGGTGCTCGGCGACGGACGCATCAGTATTGAAGTCGAACGCATCGACGGCCAGAAAGTGATGTCCCGCGTGTTGCACGGTGGGCTTCTGTCGGACCACAAGGGCATCAATCGCGCGGGCGGTGGTTTGTCGGCGGCGGCGCTGACCGACAAAGACCTCGAGGACATCAAGGTGGCTGCCGAACTGGAGGTGGACTACCTGGCGATCTCGTTCGTCCGCGATGCGATGGACATCCATCGCGCCCGTGAACTGTTGCAGTCCGCTGGCGGGCATGCTGGTGTCATCGCCAAGATCGAACGCTCGGAGGCGGTCGGCAATTTCGACGAGATCTGCGAAGTAAGCGATGCGGTCATGGTTGCGCGTGGTGACCTCGCGGTCGAGATCGGTGATGCTGACCTGCCCGCGGTGCAAAAACACATCATTCACCAGGCGCGTGAAAAGAATACCGTCGTCATCACGGCGACCCAGATGATGGAGTCGATGATCTCGAGTCCGGTACCGACCCGCGCGGAGATCATGGACGTCGCGAATGCGATGATGGACGGTACCGATGCGGTGATGCTGTCGGCCGAGACGGCAATCGGCAGATACCCGGTCAAAACCGTCGAGGCGATGGCACGTATCTGTCTCGGCGCCGAGAAGAACCCGCGCACACAGCGTTCACGCCATCGCATGGACGAGATGTTCACCCGCATTGACGAGGCGATGGCGATGGCCACGATGTACACCGCGAACCACCTGCCGGTGAAGGCCATCGTCGCATTGACCGAGTCCGGTGCGACCGCCTTGTGGATGTCGCGCATTCGTTCCGGGATTCCGATTTATTCCTTTACGCGGCACGTCGCGACACGGCGCCGCGTCACGCTTTACCGTGGTGTTTACCCGATCGCCTTTGACGTCACGACGCCAAGCGATCCGGCTCTCGTCCTCGACGAAGCCGGCCAGAAACTCCTCGACGAGAACCTGATCGCGCGGGGCGACTGGGTCATATTCACAAAGGGTGACTTCCGCGGGGTTTCCGGTGGCACCAACACGATGAAAGTCGTCCGCGTCGGTGTAGATGCTTCCGGCGTGATCGACTGATCGTCGGCGCTGCCGCGTTGTGTGCAGTGCAGCATCGGTGGCTTTTTAATTCCTTTCAAAGCTGTGTATATTCGCCTATCGCCAATATAAAAACGCCTGCCCGCTCGAGCTCCAAGAGGGCGGATCAGGCGACCAAAAAAAGGATCGCACCATTCCATCCGGAGGGAAGAACATGAGTTGGACGCCAGCAAAGTGGCGGGTCGGAGCCTTGTGCGCGTTCGTCGGTGGGTTCGCTGCGTGGCCCGCACAGGCTTTCGAGTTCGCAAACGAAGATGTCACCTGGTTTGGTAGCTGGGATACCACGGTTTCATGGGGCATCCAGAGTCGGCAGGAGAACCCCGATCCGGCCATCATCGGGATTGCTAATGGTGGAACCGCGTTCGGGATCAACGCCGACGATGGCAACCTGAACTTCCCTGACCAGGGGCTCGTGAGCAACCTGCTCAAAGTCACCACCGAACTCGAACTGCACCACGAGACGAACTTTGGTGCGTTCTTTCGCGCATTGGCCTTCAAGGACTTCGAGGTGGACGGCGAAACGCTGCCGCATCGTCAACTGAACGACACCGCGGAAGAGCGGGTCGGCAGCGATATCCGTCTGCTGGATGCCTACGTCTGGTTCAATTTCAGACTGGGCGAGAATCCGGCAGAACTACGGCTCGGCCAGCAGGTGCTGTCCTGGGGCGAAAGCACATTCATCCAGGGCGGTATCAACATCATCAACCCGATCGATGTACCGGCAATCCGCCTTCCGGGGGCCGAGCTGCGCGAGGCCGTGTTGCCGATTACGATGGTCTCGTTCAACACGAGTCTGACGAATACCTTGTCGCTGGAGGCGTTCTACTCGCTCGAATGGGACGCTGTCGAACCGGATCCACCGGGCAGTTATTTCAGTTCGAACGATTTCGTCGGCCAGGGCGGACGCATTGTCATGCTCGGGTTCGGCGCGATCCCGGACACCTTTGCGCCGACAGACCGGACGTTTCCGGGTCAGGTTCCACCGGCGATGGTCGAACGTGGTATCGGCCCGCGTCCATACAATGGTGTGTTGCGTGGTCCGACCGAGAAGGCCGACGACGAAGGTGAATTCGGCTTGAACCTGCGCTGGTTCTCCGGGAACACGGAGTGGGGCTTTTACTACATCAACTACCACAGCCGCCTGCCCCTCATCAACGTGCGAACCGGCACACAGGCCGGGCTCGGCAATGCTGCTGCAGCGGGTGCGGCCGCGACATGCCTCGCCGGTGGCGCCATTCCCGCCGGTTGTCCGGGTGGGGACCCGGCCGCCGCGATCGCCTTTGGTGCGGCAACCGGTGCGGCGCTCGGTGCCGACGATCCGACCGGTGCGGCGTCGGCCGGTGTCAATGCGGCGCTCGGTTTGATGCCTTCGTTCCCCGCCGGCAATCCGGCGCTGGGCGTGGGGCAGACCGTCACGGACCTTTATGCCTCGACCGCGAGCTACTTTATATCCTATCCGGAGAACATCAACCTGTTCGGTGTTTCCTGGAACACGGCGATCGGTGATACGGCGTTTCAGGGCGAGGTGGCGCACCGCCTGAATGCGCCGTTCCAGATCGACGATCTGGAAATCCTGTTTGCCGGGTTGTCGCCGCTGGATGCGCTCACCGGTGGCAGCCTCGGTGCACTCGGTCAGCTCGGTCCACAACCGCTGAACACAGTCGTACCCGGTTTCTTCGAGTCCGACATGACCCAGCTGCAATTCACGTTCACACGCACCATTCGGCAGTTCCTGGGCGCCGACCAGATCGTGTTACTGGGCGAGTTCGGTTTCGAGTCGTATCACGACCTCCCGTCCAAAGACACCTTGCGTCTGGATGGACCCGGTACCTTTATCAGTGGCAACGCGCCATTGGCTGCTACCGGGCAGGTTCATATACCGACAGCGATTGGCACGGTCGAAACACCGGACGCATTCCCCGATGATTTCGCGTGGGGATACGTGCTGGTCGGAAGATTCGACTATCTGAACGCAATCGGTGCGGTAAACGTGCGGCCGCGTTTCGCGTGGCGGCAGGATGTCAGTGGCGTATCGCCGCGTCCGAGCGGCAACTTCCTCGAGGACAGGACGTCATGGACGATCGGTCTCGGCTTTGACTACCAGCGGGTCTGGGAGTGGGATCTGAGCTACACAGCCTTCGGAGGTGCGGGGCGTTACAACTTGATCAATGACCGCGACTTCTTTGGTTTCAATGTCAAATATTCCTTCTGAGGGGGTGATCGGATGAAGCCTCGACCCGTTTTCAGTTTTGTTGCCAGCGCGGCCGTTGGTCTGGCCCTGGCCCACACTGCTACAGCCGCGATACCGCTCGACCAGGCCGAGCGTCTCGGACGCGATCTGACCCCGATGGGCGCGGAACGCGCAGGCAATGCCGATGGAACGATCCCCGAGTGGACCGGCGGCATCCGTTCACCGGCCGAAGCCGGTTTTCCGGACTTCGTAACCGGTGGTCACCATCCCGACCCGTACGCGTCAGACTCGGTGTTGGTTACGATCAACGCCGAAAACATGGCCGAGTACGCCGACAAGCTGACCGAAGGGCAAAAAGGCCTGCTGACCACCTATCCGTCGTTCTATATGAACGTGTACGAGACCCATCGCAGCGCCGCGTTTCCGCAGCGCATCTACGACGCGACGGCGGAGGTTGCACTCACCGCCGAACTGGTGAATGAAGGCAGAGGTGTCGCCAATTCACTGATGGGTATCCCGTTCCCGATCCCCAGCAACGGGCTGGAAGCCATCTGGAATCACATCCTGCGCTTCCGCGCGGATCGTGGAATGCGCAATATCGGGCAGGCGGCCGTTACGCGTGGTGGCGGCTTCACCCTCGTCAAGTTCGTCGACCAGTACCTCGGTGCCTATTCGTTGCCGGGGATGACCTACGAACAACTCAACAACGTCATCATCTATTTCAAGCAGCGTATTACGGCGCCGGCACGCCTGGCGGGCCAGATCCTGCTGGTACACGAGACGCTCGACCAGGCTCTCGAAATCCGCAAAGCCTGGGTCTACAACCCGGGACAACGACGTGTGCGGCGCGCCCCGAATATCGCGTTTGATAATCCACGTACCGGTTCGGACGGACTTTCAACCAGTGATCAGTTCGACCTGTACAACGGTTCGCCGCAACGTTACGACTGGACACTGGTCGGCAAGAAGGAAATTTACGTTCCGTACAACAACTACAAGTTGCACAGCAACCAGCTGAAGTACAAAGACATTCTGCAGGCTGGCCACATCAATCCCGAGTACCTGCGCTACGAGCTTCACCGTGTCTGGGTCGTGGAGGCCAACCTCAAGGCAGGAACCCGTCACATCTACAAGCGACGCACGTTCTACATCGACGAAGACAGCTGGCAGACGGTCGCGGTCGACCAATACGACAACCGTGATCAACTGTGGCGTGTGTCCGAAGGCTATGGCATCAACTACTACGACGTGCCGAACTACTGGACGACGGTAGAAACCGTCTACGACCTGCAAAGCGGACGCTATATCGCGATCGGCTTGAACAACGAAGCGAAATTCACTTACAACTTCAACGCCGACATAGATTTCGAAAACTTCACGCAAGCAGCACTACGCCGAGCCGGCGTCAGATAAACAGTGCAGAGAGCCGGGCTTGTGCCCGGCTCTTTTCTCGACAGGATTATGAGTTTGGACGTCCGGGGTCCTTTCGTCGTCGCTCTGGTGATCGCAGCCTGCGCAGCCGGCGCGGACGAGACCGATGTCACCGCTGGCGCGACACTCGCACCGCTGGCTGAACACTCCTTGCTGCTCGACGGGGTTGCCGTGGACGGACGTCTGGTCGTCGTCGGCGAGCGCGGCCACATTCTTGTCAGCGAAGACGAAGGAAACAGCTGGCGCCAGGTACCGGTTCCGACCCGTGCGACATTGACGGCTGTCCACTTTCACGGCCGCGACTACGGTTGGGCGGTCGGCCACGATTCGACGATTCTGCGCACGGAAGATGGCGGCGAGTCATGGACGGTTGTGTATTCGGCTCCTGAGGACGACACTCCGTTTCTCGACGTCTGGTTTAGAAATGCTGACCGGGGCGTTGCGGTCGGGGCGTATGGCTACTACTACGAAACCTCGGACGGCGGTTTGACCTGGGCGCCGACGGTTTTTGATGCCAGTCCGCTCGTTGCCGAGGAAATGGAAGCCGATGAAGCAACAACTGCCGAAGACGACCCACTGAGTTTTCTGCCGAGCGATGAAGACGAAGCGATCTTTATCAGCGATCTGCATCTGAATCACATCCGCTCCGCAGACGACGGAACTCTGTACATCGCCGCGGAGGCCGGCAACGTATTTCGTTCCGACGACGGCGGGGGGACCTGGATCATCATCTCGCCGCCCTATGAAGGGTCATTCTTCGGCGTGTCTCTCCTTGACGATGGCGGACTACTGGCCTACGGGATGAGCGGCATGTTGTTCCGTTCAGACGACA
>JAZFZN010000293.1:0-4409 GCA_036475515.1 Gammaproteobacteria bacterium | reverse complement strand
CTCGACGTCATCGCCGACCGCAAATGCAGGAAACAAGCCGAACACAGCACGCGCAGTCAGCCATTTCTCTTTGACGATGCGATTCAACATCGCCAGTGCATCCTCATACAAACGACTGGCCGATTCGCCATAGATCTCGTGCGATAAGATCTGTGGAAAACGTCCGTGGAACTGCCAGGCGTTGAAAAAAGGCATCCAGTCGATCCGCTCGATCAGCGATTCGAGCGGGTAGTCGTCGAGTGTCTCAACGCCAGTGACTTGGGGCACCGGCGGTCGGTAGGTGTCGAAACCGCCGTCAAAACGGTTTTTGCGCGCGTCGGCGATCGATAGGCCAGGTCCTTTACGCTGCGCACCGGCGTGTTGGTCGCGTTTGCGCACATGGTCGGACTTCACCCCACGGACGAAATCGTCCCGTTTGTCGCTGACCAGTTTCTGCAACACACCCACGGCACGGGAAGCGTCTTTCACGTAGACGACCGGCCCTTCGTATTCGGGATCGATCTTCACCGCGGTGTGTGCCGGCGACGTGGTCGCACCACCGATCAGCAACGGAACGGCGAAATCCAGCCGCTGCATCTCACCGGCCACATGCACCATTTCGTCGAGCGAAGGCGTAATCAGTCCCGACAAACCAACGAAGTCGACATTCTCCGAACGTGCGGTGTTCAGGATTTTCTCGCAGGGAACCATGACACCCAGGTCGATCACGTCGAAGTTGTTGCATTGAAGGACGACGCTGACGATGTTCTTGCCGATGTCGTGAACATCGCCCTTCACGGTCGCCAGAACGACTTTGCCATTTTTTCTTTGCTTACCGTCCTTTCCCTGTTCGAGAAACGGGAGCAGATGAGCGACCGCTTTCTTCATCACGCGGGCTGACTTGACGACTTGTGGCAGGAACATCTTGCCGGAGCCAAACAGATCGCCGACGATATTCATGCCGTCCAGTAACGGTCCTTCGATCAGTTCCAGAGGTCGTTCGAAGTTGTGGCGCGCTTCTTCGGTGTCCTCGACGATATGCTGGTCAATGCCCTTGACCAGGGCGTGTTCGAGTCGCTTCTCCACGGGCAGCGAACGCCACTCGTCGGCTTCTTCCTTTTTCGTGCCACCGGCTTCACGGTATTGCTCCGCGATTGCGAGCAGACGATCGGTCGCATCCGGTCTGCGGTTTTGTATGACGTCTTCTACGGCTTCACGCAGTTCGGACGGTATGTCCTCGTAAAGGGCCAGCTGGCCGGCATTGATGATTCCCATGTCCATCCCGGCGGCGATTGCGTGGTACAGAAATACCGAATGCATCGCTTCACGCACGGTGTTGTTGCCACGGAACGAGAAGGACACGTTCGAGACACCGCCACTGATGAGCGCATGAGGCAGCTGTTTTTTGATTTCAGGTGTCGCCTCGATAAACGCGACCGCGTAGTCGTTATGTTCTTCGATCCCGGTTGCGACGGCGAAAATATTCGGATCGAAGATGATGTCCTCGGGCGGGAACCCAACCTGTTCTGTCAGTATCCGGTAGCAACGCCGACAGATGGCCAGGCGACGTTCGGCCGTTTCCGCCTGTCCCTGTTCATCGAACGCCATAACGATGACGGCGGCGCCGTATCTAAGGATCTGTTTCGCCTGTTCAATGAACGGTTGTTCTCCCTCTTTCAGACTGATCGAGTTGACGACGCCCTTGCCCTGGATACAGCGCAGACCCGCTTCGAGGACTGTCCACTTCGACGAATCGATCACGACGGGGACGCGCGAAATGTCCGGTTCGGATGCGATCATATTCAACATCCGTTTCATCGCCGCTTCCGAATCGAGCATGCCTTCGTCCATATTCACGTCGATCATCTGGGCGCCGTTTTCGACCTGCTGGCGTGCCACTTCGACGGCCGTTTCGTAATCATCCGCCTCGATCAGACGGCGGAATCTCGCTGAACCGGTCACGTTCGTGCGTTCGCCGATGTTGACGAACAGACTGTCCGGTCCGATGTTCAGTGGCTCCAGGCCGGACAGCCGGCAACGTACGGGCCGTTCCGGGATGTCGCGCGGCACCACACCGCGCACGGAGTCGGCAATCGCGGCGATATGCTGCGGCGTCGTCCCGCAACAACCACCGACGAGGTTTACAAACCCGCTGCGTGCAAATTCACCGATGACTTCGGCCATCTCTTCGGGCGTTTGTTCGTATTCACCGAAGGCGTTGGGTAATCCGGCATTTGGATGTGTGCTGACGAGCGTGTCCGCCAGTGTGGACAGTTCCTCGAGATATGGCCGCAACTCCGCCGCGCCCAGCGCACAATTGAGTCCGATCGAGAACGGACGCATGTGACGCACGGAGTTCCAGAATGCTTCGGTCGTCTGCCCGGACAGCGTGCGCCCCGATGCGTCGGTAATCGTCCCGGAAATCATCACGGGCAGTGTGCGACCGATCTCGTCAAATACGCCGGTAATCGCGTACAACGCCGCCTTCGCATTCAGGGTGTCGAAGATCGTCTCAACCAGCAGGAGATCGACGCCGCCTTCGATCAGACCCCTTGTTACATTGGCATAGGTTTCGGCCAGCGCTTCGAAAGTGATGTTGCGCAGTCCCGGATTGTTCACATCGGGCGAGATCGACGCGGTGCGGTTGGTCGGGCCAAGCGCCGCCGCTACGAAGCGTGGCGAGCCGGTTTCTCTGGCAACCGCGTCGGCAGCACTGCGTGCAAGTTGTGCAGCCGTCTGGTTGATCTCGTAGACAAATGCTTCGGTACCGTAGTCCGCCTGCGCCGGTCCGGTTGCATTGAACGTATTCGTTTCGATGATATCCGCACCGGCCTCCAGATACTTCCGATGAATTTCGGTAACGATCCCGGGTTGCGTCAGACACAACAGGTCGTTGTTGCCTTTAAGATCCTGTTGCCAGTCGGCAAAGCGCTCACCACGAAAACCGGCTTCGTCGAGCTTGTATGACTGGATCATCGTTCCCATCGCGCCATCGATAACAACGACGCGTTTGGCAAGCAACTCGTTCAGCGTGGTGATTCGGTCGTTCGACATAGGCAGCCTCAAGCAGCCTGATGTGCTGGTCGCATGCCAAGCGAATGACAGATCGCGTACGTGAGTTGCGCCCGATTCAATGTATAAAAATGAAACTGTCGAACACCGTGTTGCTGCAGCTTGCGAACCTGGCGTATCGCAATAGTGGCGGCGATCATTCGTCGTGTTTCTTCATCGTCTTCCAAACCACCGAACAAACGATGTAGCCAGTCCGGAATCGTGGCGCCACAGAGTTTTGCGAAACGCAACAGTTGTGGAAACCGGGTAATCGGCAAAATCCCGGGCACGATCGGAACCTCGATACCCGAACTCACACAACGTTCACGAAACCTCAGAAATGCGTCCACGTCAAAGAAAAACTGCGTAATCGCAAGCGAGGCGCCTGCATCGATTTTTCTTTTCAGGTTGTCAAGGTCAAAACGCGGGTCAGGTGCTTCCGGATGCACTTCAGGATAGCAGGCTACGCTGATCTCGAAATCAGCAACTTCCTTCAAGCCCCGAACCAGATCAACCGCATACGCATAACCGCCCGGATACGGTTCGTAGCGATCTGAGCCCCGGGGCGGGTCACCACGCAACGCGACGATGTGACGGATGCCACTGTCCCAGTACTCGCGGGCAATGCTCTGAATCTCTTCGCGCGAGGCGTTGACGCAGGTCAGATGCGGTACTGCAGTCAGTTCGGTTTCTTCGACAATCCGGCTGACCCAACGATGTGTGCGGTTGCGTGTCGATCCATCGGCGCCGTAGGTGACGGATACGAAGTTCGGCGCCAGAGGTGCGAGTCGTTGAACCGAACGCCACAAAGTCTGCTCCATGCGTTCGTCTTTCGGTGGAAAGAACTCGAACGAAACCTCAACGTTGGAGTGCAGCCCCTCGGCGTATTGTTCTGTTGCTTCGTGCAATTGTTCGAGATGGTCATTCATTGTGGCGTTGTTTCCTTTGTACCGATCGGTTTTTGTTTCAGTTCATTCTTGTCAGGCAGCCTGTTCGGACGCACCGCGTTTTCTGGCAAGCAACAACGCGATCTCAATTTCACCGAGCCGGATGGTACGTTGCGTGTCCAGCGCCAGTTCGGCGTCTCGTATCCAGGCGTGCACGAGGCGCTCGTTCAATCGTTGTACGCCACTGCGACGACTGGCCGCCGAGAAATCGACAATCAGTAGCCGCCCACCGGGTCGCAGAACGCGTGCGGCTTCATTGATGACGAGCGCCGGGTCTTCGGCCCGTGACAGCACCTGATCAATGGTCACGGTGTCGAATGAATCATCCGGGAAGCGCAACTGGTACATGTCACCATGTCGAATCGTGCAATGTGCAAGTCCGGCTGATTGCACCGTGTTGCGTGCGACCGCGACCATTTCACGGGAAATATC
>JAZFZN010000292.1:0-3163 GCA_036475515.1 Gammaproteobacteria bacterium | reverse complement strand
CCAATGACCCGGCGGTTTGAGCAACGCCAATGATGTCGGATTCGCAACCGCGATTACGAGCGCGCCGTGGGCACGCCCCCAATCTGTCAACGCATCAACCTCCTCGAGGACACCAAAGAAATTGGGTTGTGGCACGACAATTGCGGTGATGTCTTCCCCGTCGTATTCAGCGAGTGCTTCGGCGATGGTCTGACCTGTGTCTGTCGAGTACGGCAACGACTCGAAGTTCAGTCCTTGCCCACGGGTGATCGCTTCGGCAACGGCACGGTAGGTCGGGTGAACGGTTTTTGGTATCAGGATCCGTTTGGATTTCGACTTGCGGTTCGCGCGCACAGCCATCAGGCAGGCTTCGGCAAGCGCTGATGCACCGTCGTACAACGACGCATTCGATACATCGAGACTGGTGAGCGCCGCCATCATCGTCTGGTATTCGTAGATCAGTTGCAGCGTGCCTTGGCTGGCTTCGGCCTGGTACGGCGTGTACGCGGTGTAGTACTCGCCACGTGTCGCAATCTCCCAAACCGCGGCCGGAATATGGTGTTCATACGCGCCTGCGCCGATGAACGACAGAAACTGCCCGTCCTGGCGCGAGCGTTCGCGCATTAGACGGCCGATCTCCATCTCGGTCAGCGATTCCGGTACGCCATCGAGATCGTGTATGCGCAGCGTGGCCGGAATTTCGTCGAACAACGCTTCGATGCAATCAACGCCGATCGCATCGAGCATCTCTTTGACATCGTTTTCCGTGTGCGGAATAAACGGCATCTATTCTTCGTCCTCGATCTGCTTTTGATACCTGTCCGCGTCGAGCAACCCGTCCAGTTCTGCCGGATCAGTGAGCTTTACACGCATGATCCAACCGTCACCGTAGGGATCACTGTTGACCGTTTCGGGTGCGTCGGCCAGGGTTTCGTTGGCTGCGACCACGGTGCCTGACACCGGGCTGTAAACGTCAGATGCAGCTTTGACTGATTCGACAACCGCACTTGCATCGCCGGCAGCCAGCACGACGTCGACCTCTGGTACTTCGACGAAAACCAGGTCGCCGAGGGCCGCCTGTGCGTGATCGGTAATCCCGATCACGACCGTGCCATCATCGCTGATGCGCACCCACTCATGGGAATTCGTATATTTGAGATCGTCCGGCACCTCACTCATCGCTACATACTCCCCGGATGTTGTTGTTGATCTTGGTCACCGCTACGAATCGATCGTCGATTCGCCCTTGCGCACGAACGGCGGCTTTATGGTTCTGCACGACAGAAGTTTGTTGCGGATTTCGACATCCATCGTGTCGCCAGCCTGTGCGGGAACACGGGCAAGACCGATTGAACGCGACAAAGTCGGCGAAAAACTGCCACTCGTCACTTCCCCATCGCCGGCTTGGGTAACGACCCTCTGGTGTGACCGCAACACACCACGGTCTTCGAGCAACAAGCCGACGAACTTCCGCGGCACACCGTTTTCTTTCTGCTCGCGCAGCGCCGCCGCACCGATGAAATCACGTGCACCGCCATCGCCGTTTGTAAAAGAGACGGTCCACGAAAGACCGGACTCCAGCGGCGTCGTCGTCTCGTCCATATCCGAGCCATACAGGTTCATGCCGGCTTCGAGACGCAGGGTATCGCGGGCACCGAGACCAGCGGGCGCAATATCATTTTGCAGCAAAGAGTTCCACAACTCGGCGGCTTCGTCGCCCGGCACGATGATTTCCCAGCCATCCTCGCCGGTATACCCGGTACGTGCGACGAACAGTGAACCGAACTCACCCGATACGAATGGTTTCAACGCCAGAGCGTCGTCCCGGTCCGATTCGGGAAGCACGGTTGCCGCTTTTTCACGCGCGTTCGGACCCTGTACAGCGATCATCGCAAGTTCTTCGCGTTCGTCGACGTCGACATCGAATGCGGCTGCTTGGCGGCGGATCCAGTCCAGGTCTTTTTCGCGCGTTGCTGCGTTGACGACCATGCGGTAGCGGTGCGGACCACGGTAGTAGACGATCAGATCGTCGATGACACAGCCGCTGTCGTTCAACATGCAGGAATAAAGTGCTTTCCCCGGTGTTGCGGCTTTGCCGATGTCGTTGGCGAGTAAACGATCCAGAAACGCATGGGTCTGTGTGCCAGACAGGTCGACGACCGTCATGTGCGAAACATCGAACATGCCGGCATCGCGACGCACGGCATGGTGTTCGTCGATCTGGGACCCGTAGTTCACGGGCATGTCCCAACCGCCAAAGTCGACCATGCGCGCGCCGAGCGTTTTGTGACAATCGAAAAGTTGCGTGTGTCGACCCATCCGAACCCCCTGTGGGTCTGTCCAATAAAAAACGGCAGGCCAGACTGCCTGCCGCTCCTCTGTCCGTTTACCTGAGAGATTCCGTGATGAACACACGTTACCCCTTCGGTGGGCCCTCCGGCCACTCTCCAGAGCCGATCATGACTGCCGCGATCCCTTATGCCTGAGCGATTCTGAGCGGGGTTGCGCCTTCGGCGTCAGACTGGGATCAGAGCATGCTCTGACCCCATCCGTCTGCTCTCTCACACCGCAGTGCCGATCGAATGCGCGATAATAGCCGATCGGCGTGCCCGCCTCCAGAAACAGAACAGGAGAAACCGGATGGGCAATCTGACCGAAAAACGTTGCAAACCCTGTGAGGGCGACGTCGAGCCACTGGCCGGCGACGATGCCGCGAGACTGCTCGCCGAGCTGCACAACGACTGGTCGATCGGGGCCGGCGACAAAGAGATTTCACGAGATTTCGAGTTCGGCGGATTCCTGCGTACGATGAGTTTCGTCAATGCGGCTGCGTGGATCGCGAACGCCGAGGGTCACCACCCGGACCTCGAAGTCGGCTACAAACACTGCCTGGTCCGGTACACGACGCACGCGATCGGTGGTTTGTCGGAGAACGACTTTATCTGTGCCGCGAAGATCGACGAGTTGGTCGCGCGGTAACCAGACCTATCCACCCAGCAGTTCCAGCGCACGGTCGACCCGTTCGGACGGTGGTGCCGACGGGTCGCGGACACGCCGAGCACAGGTCCGGCAAGCACACACAACGCGAGAAAACCGATCCGTCCGTATCGACGGTGTCCCTGCATGGCGTTTGATCCTAGACGGGCGGCCCGCAGCGGCGGACGGTTGTCGTCATTGTTGAGCC